>DAITMY010000013.1:0-17942 GCA_036834925.1 Asticcacaulis sp. | reverse complement strand
GCCCCTAGCTTTGATGCTACGCACCGACCCGCCCCAGTTGGCTCAAGAGCCGCCCCAGACCCCGCTGACACCCCGCGAGCAAGCGGTTCTAGAGGCTCTGAGCAGCGGCTTGCGTCAAGCCGATCTAGCCACCCAGCTCAATCTTTCGACACGGACCGTGGAAACCCACCTTCGCAATATCCGGCACAAACTGGGTGCAGCCACCACGGCCCAGGCCTTGAGCACCTTCCTGCGCGACCGTCCACCCCAAGATAGGGCCTAAGGGTTTTCCCGGATATCACGGTCCGAACCCAGGGCGCATATTCAACGGGTCAAAGGAACGCAAAGGAGCCCTACCATGACCCGCAAAATCCTCGTCGCCCTGACCAGTGTTGAAAAATACCCAAACCTTGACCGCGCTACCGGCATCTGGCTGGGCGAAGCCGTCCACTTTGTCGACCGGCTCGAAGCCGCTGGATACTCGGTGGACTATGTCAGTCCCAAGGGCGGCTATGTGCCGATTGATCCCCACAGCCTGGCCATGGCCGAACCGGGCGATTGGGCGGCTTATGCGCGTCCGGAATTTCGTAATGCCCTTGGGGCCAGCCTCCGGCAGGATCAAGTCAAGGCCGAAGATTATGCCGCCATCTACTATGTTGGCGGTCACGGCGTGATGTGGGATTTCCCCGAGGATCCGGGCCTTCAAAGCCTCGCCCGGGATATTTACGAAAACGGGGGCTATGTCACCGGCGTCTGTCACGGCGTCGTGGGACTCTTGAATGTTTCCCTGAGCGATGGCCAGGGGCTCATTGCTGGACGTAAGGTGACGGGCTTCTCCAACGTCGAAGAAGACCTAGCCCAGCTCACCGCACACGTTCCCTTCCTGACCGAGGATCAACTGGTGCAGCGTGGGGCCAATTATGTAAAAGCCGACGCCCCCTGGGCCCCCTTCGCGGTCTCGGACGCCCGGATCATCACCGGCCAGAACCCGGCCTCAGGCGGTCTGGTGGCTGAAAAGCTGTTGGCGGAACTTGGACAGTAAGTCCGCTTGATCGCTAAGGAAGCAATCTGAGCACCCGCCCCTTCGGTCCGACGAGCCAGCCACTGCCGTCGGGCCGAAGGGCACAGCTATTCATCGGCGGCGCATCTGACAAACGCTGGCCGTTCACAGCCGTTCCCCCAAGTCCCGTCACCATCATCTGCCCCTTGGCCTCGGCCACGCATGACAGATACCCTCGGACCCCGGCATCAAAAGCGCTAAAACTTAGCCCGCCATCGCGGCTAATCACAGCATTGACCGCTTCAAAGGCTGGATCCGCATAGTCCCCCCCCACGGCAATCAGCGTGCTGGCATCAGCCCAGGTCACCGAAAACAAGCCTCGGCTTGGCCGATCGGCAGGCACAGGCACACGGACAACCCGAAAATCTCGCCCGCCGGGACTAGAGACAAATACGCGGGCCTGACCACCCGACTTGGACATGTCACCGCCCGTAACAAACGCGATCCGCCCCTCTGGGCCAGCGGCCATACAGGTGCCTGAGGCCGCAAAGGCCGCCTCTCCCGGCAAAACCTCTGGCATGATACCCGGATCATGGCGCGCCCATGTCTGACCGCCATCTTGGGTCCGGAACAGGGCAAATCGCCCGCCAACTGGATCGCCGAACACCACACCATCCTGTTCAGTCCAGAAGGCTATGGCATTGAAAAACCCATCTGCATCTGGATTGACAAAGACCTTGTCCCAGGTCCGCCCACCAGTTTGCGTCCGCCAAAGCGTCGAGGCCTCACCCGGCCCCGCGCTCATCGCTACAGCTCGCAAGGGACAATGGCCGTGAATATCCCGAAAATCCAAGGCTTCGGCCCCGGCGACGGGGTGCGGTCTTAGCCCCAGTCCGCGCACGCCCCGCAACACCATGCCGCCGCGCCCGCTGATCCAGACCGTGTCGGTTCCAGCAAGCGACAAGCCCCTCAGCTCTGTATCCGGGACCGGACTGACAGGCATAAGAGCCCTGTTGCGGACAGTCTCTTCGGCGAAGGATGGTTGAAGCCCAAGTCCAAAAACTGAGCCTGCCAGCCCGCCCACACCCACCAAGGCCTGTCGCCGGGTTATATATGCCGTCATGGGTTTGCCCTATTCTGTGATCGACGCTTTGCGGCTGAAGTGCACCTGACTTTATGGTATGCCCCCCCTTATGACCGAGACAACCGACGTTCCAAAAGAGACCCCGATCCAGCGGGCCCTTCGCCTCAAGCAAGCTGCCATCGAAGCCCGAGCCAGTCAGTCTCGGGGCGGTCTGTTCCCACCAAACCATACTCGCAGTGAAAAAGCCGGAAAATCCAAACCTTGGATGGCGCGCTAGTCGATACGACGGCGTCCATTCGACCAGGTGTCTGAGGACCTGCCCCCCGGCTCAAGCCCCAGCTCTTGGCGCACCTCGGCCCGGTGCGCGGCCCTGCGTTCCTCAGCAATCGGATCAAAAAACAGCACGGACTGGAACGCCTGACCAATCCGCCAGGCCCGCTCGCGCAGGATCGCGGCGTCAGAAGGGGCAAACAGCTCACCCGTGACCGCCCCCCAATGCTCTAGCCAGCGCTCAAACATTGGCGGGGTCAGACCGAGTTTTAAATGTGCGGGCATCGGCCGTCCTTCATACCGCCGCTCAGCGCGCAGCACCGAAGCCCAGAAGCGGGTCAAGAGGTCAAAATGATGCGGCCAGTCGTCGATTGCCGCCTCGAACACAGGACCAATCATAGGATCCAAGCGGACCCGGCCATAGAAGGTCTCGACAAGCTGCCGAAGGGCCAAGTCAGAGAATACCGCAGCGGGATCCGTCGCGATTTTTGTTGCGCGGGGTAAAGCAGGATCAGGGCCAGTCATGTGCGCTAGCATCAACCTATCCCACAAAAGAGCAAGCCTTTTTGCAGCCGATCCGAGCGACGGATCGTCGCACAAACCCCACCTTAAGCGTATGATTAATAATGGAATTTAAAAAAACTGCGTTTGGCGAACACTAATTTTAAACGATTGCAAGATATCCTGACAAAGACAAAAATCCTTATGTGTGGAATCCTATGGTCAGCCAGCTTAAGCGCGCGTTTTCATTTGCCTCACCGGTCTCCAGCTCGACCGATTCGACTTGGCCGACCTTTGACCAGGAGGCCTTGGTTCGCGCCGTAGCCGATTTTTCTGCGGACCAGACTCCCGTCTGGCCCGAAGGGACGAGCCCAGCGCTGATCCAAGCCCTGACGCAAATGAAAGACGCCCGTCTGAAGGCCAGCACCCGCTGCCTTGGCGCAGTCATCCAAAGCTCAATGGATGCGGCCCATGCTCAAGCGGATCTATCGCGGGTTTATAACCTCGCCTCTGAGACCGAAAACGAAGCGCGGGCCATGGCGGCGGCCATCGAAGAACTCAACGCCTCGATCAATCAAATCGCCGATACCGCCGATCGCAGCAGCCATAGCCTGAATGCAGCGGTCAGCCGCGCCAGCCAGAGCGCCCAGGGTGTGCGTCAGACCACCGAAGCCATGGCCCGCGTTACGGTCAGCCTCGACCAAGTCAACCATCAGGTCGAAGATCTGCGCGAGGCCTCGGATCAGATCGGCGGCATCGTCAACGCCATCGAACAGATTGCCAGCCAGACCAATCTTCTGGCGCTGAACGCCACCATCGAAGCGGCACGCGCGGGTGAAGCCGGTCGGGGTTTCGCCGTCGTGGCCAGCGAGGTTAAGGCCCTGTCGATGCAAACCGCCCGCTCGACCGATGAGGTCAAGAGCCGCATTGGTCGCCTCGAAGCCGCCGTCGCGGCGATCCGCAAGAGCCTCGATGAGGCCCACAGTCTGGCTAATGAAAGCCGCGCCCTGGCGGATACCGCCAATGTCGGCGTTCAGGACGCCACGGACCTCGTGGAAGACAGCGCCCGCACGGTTTCTGCCATTGCCCAAATCCTCGGCGAGCAAACTGCCGCCACGGGTGAACTAACCCGGGGCGTGACCCGTGTGGCCGACAACAGCACCCGGACACAGGCGGCCGTGGATACGGTCGTGACAGCAGTTGTGCGCACAGAAAAAAGCCTCGGCATAACCCTGTCCGAGCTTGAACAAGAGCAGATCCCGGATTTTGTGCTCTATCGGGCCAAGGTGGACCACATTCTCTGGAAGAAGCGACTGGCCACCCTGCTGTCCGGACGCGAAAGCCTTAATGACAGTGAACTCAGCGACCACCACGCCTGCCGCTTGGGCAAGTGGTATACCTCTGCCAAGTCTTCGCCCTTGGGACGCCATCCGGCCTTTATAAATCTCGAAGCGCCGCATCAAAAAGTACACGTCGAAGGCAAAAAAGCCGCCGAACTGTATAAATCCGGCGATAAGGCCGGGGCAGAAGCCGCATTTGAGCGGATGGTGGAGGCCTCAACACACGTCGTCGAAGGACTGGATCAGTTGATAAGCGCGGCCTCTGGCACCCGGCGGACCGACGCGGCAGCCTGACTCTCTTTTGCTTCGGCGCGGGCGGTGTCTTTTTGCGCCTGAACGGGGCAAACAGCATCAGGACAGCGTTCGCGCTCCAGCATTTCGGCCTTCCATTGGGCTAGGATTTGCATCCGACGACCGGGATAGCGGGTTTCCAGAAAACTGGCGTCCAAAACCCGGTCGGTCCGGAAGGCACGGAACGCTTGGCGCAACTCGCACCAAGCCGGGATCACCCGCACGGCATCAAAATAAGCAATCGCGAGGGGCCAAATAATCCGTTCGCTGTCGGCCCCTTGCTCGTCGCGATACCGCAAGTAAACCCGGCCCTGACGATAGATTGCCGCCCGCAGCTGGGCCATATCCAGCGCATCCTTAGGCCTCTGGCTGAAGTCCGGTACCGCAAGGGCCGTTTCCACCACCAGCGGCCGCAAGTGGTCCGGGATGACCGCCGCGATCTTAGACAACAAGTCCTCTGCCGCACGGGTTAAAACCGGATCCCCTTGGCGCGCCACCCATTTGACACCGAGCACGGCGGCCTCGACTTCGTCGGCGGTCAGCATCATCGGCGGCATGTCGAAGCCCTGATCGAGCACATAGCCGACCCCGGCCTCGCCCCGAACCGGCACGCCTTGGCCCACCAGGTCGCTGATATCCCGATAGAGCGTTCGCAGAGAGGTCTTAAGCTCCGCGGCCATGGTCTGGGCGGTCACAGGGCGACGCGCTCGCCGCAGTATCTGGATAATCTGAAATAGCCGCTCTGTCCGCCGCATGGTTAGCCCCCTCGTGGATCGCGGAATAAGGGGATCATTTTGTCAGTAGAATGGCAAGAGGCTTCACCCAGCATGAGACACAGGCGGCGGCAAGACGAGGGCGACCCGAAGCCCCGGTCCGAAATCGCCCCAAGCCCCTGGCCCTTCGGACAGATCCAGCCGCCCCTGATGGACCTCAGCGACTGCGGCAACCAGCGAAAGCCCCAACCCCACGCCGGGGGCAGACCGGCTGTTTTCCAACCGGACAAAGCGCTGGATCACCCGTGGCCGATCCGCTTCAGGCACACCGGGGCCTGTATCCGTAACGGAAAACTCGATCTCACCATTCGAGCAGCGACGCGTCGCCAGCCGGATCGCCCCGCCGGAAGGGGTATATTTGATCGCATTGTCGATCAGGTTTGACAGAGCCTGAGCCAAGAATTCACGGTTGCCGATCACCGGCAATCCCGCGCTGACATCGGCGGTGAATTCCAGCCCCTTATCCTCGGCGGCAGGCGTGAAAAGATCGGCGAGGTCCGTGGCAAGGTCTGCGGCATCAAACAGGCGTGGATCTGGCGGTGACGACGCCGCCTGCAACCGGGATATCGCCAATACCGTATTGAAGGTATGCAACAGGTTGTCAGCCTCATTGAGCGCGGTTTCAAGCGCCCCCTCGGCATCCCCGCGCCCGTGCTCCAGATCAATCAGCGCCAGCTCCAGACGCGAGCGCATCCGGTTCAGCGGCGTACGCAAATCATGGGCGATTGCGTCCCCGGCATAGCGCAGATTGGCCATGCTGGTTTCGAGCCGGTCGAGCATGCTGTTCAGCCCGGAGGCCAATTCGTCATACTCGTCCCCAGCTCCGCGCACCTGGGCCCGCACCCCGATTTCCCCGGCAGCGACGCGGCTGACCACACCCGTGAGTCCGGCCATGGCTTTTTCCACGCTGCGCCCGACGACAAAACCTCCGGCCAGCCCCAGCAGGATAACGAGAATAGCCGCACCCCACAGCGCCCGAACGACGAGGGCCAGATGCGCATCGGCATCGCCCATGTCGATGCCGACAAACAGGCGCTCTCCTCCGGGCAAGCGCACCTCGGCCCCGAGCGCAGAGACGCGCTCCGCCTGGCCACTTGGCCCGACGTCGGTGACACGAAAGCGGGTCCAAGTGATCGGCGGCACAAAGGTTTCAACCGGAGATTCGGCAATGTTTTGCGTCAAAACCAGGCCCTTGGCGTCGGTCAGGATAAACAAATACGGGCCGCCATTGGCCGTGAGCCCGACCAAGGTCCGGTTGAGACCCTCAAGGCCGTTTTCTTTATAGTGGCCTTGCAGTAACGCCAATTCTTGACGGACTTCGTGGCTGGCTCGGTCCCGAGCATCGGCCACCGTCGCAATATAGATAAACGCCAAGAGCGCCGCCGCCACAAAGGCATAGAGCGACAGAAACAACACCGTCAGCCGGAACGGAGTGCGATGCATACGCAGGGGCATTACCCTCCCACCACGCAGCCGCGCCAGAAGCCCGCTCACGACGCCTTTCGGGTCACGCATCACACCACGCTCTCGGGCAGCACCGGCTCAGGACCGGTTCAGGCTTCGAGACGGTAACCCGCCCCACGCACGGTCACCAGCATCGGCTTAGCAAAGCCCTTGTCGAGCTTGGCCCGCAGCCGCGAGATATGCACATCAATGACATTGGTCTGAGGGTCAAAATGATACTCCCAGACCTTTTCCAGCAACATGGTGCGGGTCACCGATTGTCCGGCATGGCGCATCATGAATTCCAGTAGCTGGAACTCGCGCGGCTGCAGGTCGATGTCCTGGCCCTCCCGCGTCACCGAGCGGCTGATCAGGTTCATCTCCAGTGCCCCGACCTTGAGCACAGTCTGGATGGCCCCGGTTTCCCGGCGCCGGGCCAGAGCTTCAACCCGGGCGACCAGTTCCGGCAAGGCATAGGGCTTGACCAGATAATCATCGCCCCCGGCCTTGAGCCCGGTCACGCGGTCTTCGATTTCACCAAGAGCCGACAAGAACAGTACCGGCGTGGCAAAACCATCACGGCGCAACACCTCGACCATGGCCAAGCCATCCATGCGCGGCATCATCCGGTCGACGACCAGCACGTCAAATTCCTGTTCTTTAGCGGTGATCAGGCCAATCGCGCCATCGGCCGCGTGGGTACAGGTAAAACCCGCCTCGCCGAGGCCGCGCGTCATGGATTCCGCGGCCTCGAGGTCATCCTCTACGATCAGAATACGCATCAAAGTCCCTTATTTCAGCGGCAAAGGCAGCGGCACATTGCGCCCGCCACGATGCAGCAGCAACAGAACACTCGGACGCCCGGCCTTTCTTGCGGCTTCGACGGTGTCCTGCAGAGCCGCAGCCGTGGTCACGGGCTGGCCGTTGACCTGCAGCACGACATCGCCTTCTTTCACGCCACGCTTGGCCGCTTCGCTCTTGGGGTCCAAGCCCGCAATCAGCAGTCCGCGCACCTCATCGCCAATTGAATGGGCCTTGCGATCCGCTGGCGTGATCGCCCGCAGGGTCAGCCCCAGGACAGCCTGGCCCTTTGCGTTGCCGGACCCATCCGGCTCACCAAAGCTTCCGCTCATTTGCGACTCACGCAAGCTGTCTTCCGACGGTCGCAGAGCGGCTGTGATCCGCAGTGTGACGGCCTTGCCGCCCCGGATCACTTCGAGGTCGAGGGTCTGGCCGGCCCGGATTTGCGCCACGCGGCGGGTCAGATCCGTCGGCGACTTGACCGCTTGGCCATTGACCTTGCGGATAATGTCGCCCGGCTGCACTCCGGCCTTGTCCGACGGACCGCCCTTGGTCAGCTCGGCGACATAGGCCCCGCGCGTGTCCTTGATATCCAGGCTATCGGCAATTTCTTGGGTGATCGGCTGGATCTGCACGCCGATATAGCCGCGCTCGACCTTACCCGACTTGATCAATTGTTGGGTGATGGTGTGGGCCATGTCCGCAGGAATGGCAAAACCCACCCCGGCACTGGCGCCGGACGGGGTGATGATAGCCGTATTGACCCCGATCACCCGACCATAGAGGTCAAAAGTCGGCCCGCCTGAGTTCCCACGGTTAATCGGCGCATCCACCTGTAGATAGTCGATATAGCTGTCGTTGATATCACGACCATAGGCCGACACGATCCCGGCCGTGGCGGTCCCGGCCAGACCAAAGGGGTTACCCACGGCCACAACCCAGTCACCGACGCGCGGCTTGGCGCTAAGCTCAAAGGTCACGAACGGGAAGTTCTTGCCCTCGACCTTCAGCACAGCCAGATCCGTCGCGGGATCACGACCGACAATCTTGGCTTTGAGCTCGGTATCATTGGTCAGCTTGACGGTGATTTCGTCCGCATCCGCAATCACGTGATTATTCGTGACGATATAGCCATCAGCAGAAATAAAGAACCCAGACCCAGCCCCGCGGACTTCGGGGCCTTCGGTTTCCCCTTGCGGGATCTGTTGGCCGAAACCCGGGATCCGGCGCAGGGCCTGAAGATCGACCCTGCCACGTGTTTCAATCGACACAACGGCGGGTGAGACTTTTTCAATAATATCCGCAAACGACAGCGGCGCGCCAGGGGGAGGCGCGAACATCGGCTTGGCGCTCGACTGAGCCGCCGCCATTGCCGCCTGACTTGCATTCAGCCCCGGTTGACCGGCGACCGTAACCGCCGCCGCCGCCACAGCCGCACCTAGCACCAGACCGAGGGCGGTCCCTATTAGCAAACCTTTGTTCTTGACCATCGTTTCCACGCCGTTCGTTCTTTCGTTCCAGCCAGACTGGCCTGATTAGCTGTCCGCGCCTAGTCCCAAAATGAGCAGGCCGAGACGCCCAGAGACACTTCCGTGCATGCCCGTCCCTTTCGGAATACGCAACTTACACTTCGGTCATGTCACTAAGGTGTCCAAAAGCTCTGCGGCAAAAAAACGGCAAGGCCCGCCGACTGGCTCAAGCCTTGCGGTTTAAAATCTCATCCAAGCGCGCCTGCTCATCGACCGTGAGGGTTGGGTTCGGGCTTGTGAGTGATACAGGTACTGCATCTTTTGCGTGAGCGACCTTTGGACGACGGACAAAGGTCGTCCAGAACACCGCCAATCCTGCGACCAACAACAGAAAGGGGCCGCCCCAAAGCAGAGCATTGATCAGCGTCAGGCGCGGCGTAAACAGGACAAAGTCCCCGTACCGATCGAGCAGATACTGTTGAATATCGTCGTCGCTTTTCCCGGCAACGATCTGTTCTCGGACAAGGCGGCGCATATCCACAGCCATCTCGGCATTGGAGTCGTCAATGGTTTCGTTTTGACAGACGACGCAGCGGATGTCCTTGAACAAGGTCCGCGCCCGCGCCTCCTGGGTGGGGTCCTTAAGCTGCTCAGTGGGGTCGGACGCGGCCCCCATGATCATGACCGCCAGACCCGCCAGCGCCAGACCTTTGACAAGCCTTAGGGAGTGATGGGACCGGATCATACCGATTGCTCCTGAAGTCCGGTTGTCTTTACGCGCTTCGCCAAGCGGTCCCGCTTAGCCGCTGCGGCAACCCGTAAACGCCGGTCTGCCAGCGAAACGGCCCCGCCGAGGGCCATAAGCAACGGCCCAAGGAAGATCAGACGTGCCCAAGGGTTCCAATAGGCCCGCACGAGCCACCCCTCACCGCCCCCAGGATGCGGGCGCCGCTCTCCAAGGACGAGATAGAGATCGCTGATGGGCTTCATGCACAGCGCCACTTCGCTGGTCGTCTGGCCCCCAGCCGGATAGAGCCGTCGCTCCGGGGCAGCCGTACAGAACGCCTTGCCGTCCGGCCCTGTGATCGACAGTTGCGCCTGTTCCGCCAGATAATTGGCCCCGTCCACACTGCCGACCGCTTTGAGGGTCAGACTGTAGCCTGCCACATTGAGACCCTCACCGGGCTTGAGAATAGCGGACTGCTCCTGTTTCCACGTGGTCTCGAACACGGCCCCGAGAACGAACACGCCCAGTCCGATATGGGCCAGCACCATGCCCCAAGTCCCGGGCGGCAGCGCCCGGGCCCGGCGCAGACTTTCAATCCCCGGCACCTTGAACAGGCGCACCCGCTCTCGCAGATCCGCCAAGGTCGCGAGGATCAGCCAGCCGCCCAATGCGACCCCAAGCGCCGCCACGACGTGGCGCGGTGTCATAACGGCCAAAGTTAGCGCCGCAACGCCCAGCGCCAGAACCGCCGCAAACGTCAGGCGCTGGATCACGCCCTTGAGGTCCCCACGTTTCCAAGCCAGCATAGGCCCAATGGGCACCAGCAAGAGGCACGCCGCCATGATCGGGTTGAAGGTATAGCTGAAATAGACCGGCCCAACGGACACGGCCTTCCCCGTCGCCGCCTCGACCAGCAGCGGCCAAAGCGTCCCCAGCACCACAGTGGCCAGCGAGACGGTCAGGAAAATGTTGTTGAGCACGAGGGTCGACTCGCGGCTGACCGGGGCAAACAGCCCGCCTCGGTTCAATGACGGTGCGCGCCACGCGAACAGAGCGAACCCCGCCCCGGCGGCTAGGCCCAAAATGCCCAGCAGAAGGATGCCGCGCTCCGGATCGACCGCAAAGGCATGCACCGAAGTCAAAACGCCTGAGCGCACCAGAAACGCCCCGAGCATCGAGAAGCTGAAAGCCGATAGGGCCAGAAACACAGTCCAGCCGGGCAGAGCGCCGCGCTTTTCGGTGACAATTGCCGAATGCAGCAAGGCGGTCGCGGCCAGCCACGGCATGAAGGACGCGTTCTCAACCGGGTCCCAGAACCACCAGCCGCCCCAACCCAGCTCATAATAGGCCCAAAACGAGCCCAGCATGATCCCGAGCGTCAAAAAGCTCCAAGACGCCAAGGTCCAGGGCCGCACCCACCGCGCCCAAGCCTGGTCCACACGCCCTTCGATCAGGGCTGCGACGGCAAAGGAGAACACCACCGACAGGCCGACATAGCCGAGGTAAAGCAGCGGCGGATGGATCGCCAAGGCCGGGTCCTGGAGCAGCGGATTGAGCGAGCGACCGTCAATGGGGGCCGGATCCAGCCGCAAAAACGGGTTCGACGCAAACAGCGCAAAGCTCAGAAACATCACCCCCACAGCCCCTTGAGTGGCCACCACGGTCGCCCTCAGATTGGTCGGAAGGTTACGCCCCAGAACCGCCACCAAAGCCCCAAAGCCCGTAAGCGACAGGCACCAGAGCAGCAAGGAGCCCTCGTGATTGCCCCATACCCCACTGATTTTATAGAACAAGGGCTTCAGCGTGTGCGAGTTTTCGGCCACGTTCGAGACCGAAAAGTCTGACACCACAAAGGCGAGGCTAAGGGCGGTAAACGACAACAAGACCGCCACAAAACTGGCCACGCTCGCGCCCTCACCGGCCTGCCACAAGATCGGCTGGCGAAGGATCCGGCCTGCACCGGCAAGCCCCACTTGGGCCACAGCCAAAATGAGCGCAAGCGCGAGGCAAAAGGCCCCCAATTCAGCGATCATAGATCCGTCTTTCCATAAGCTTTACCGCTGGGTGCCGCCGCCGCCTCGCCGCGCCATTCACCCTGAGCCTTGATGGCGTCCGCGACTTCGCGCGGCATGTAGGTTTCGTCGTGCTTGGCCAGCACATCCTTAGCCTTGAAGGTGCCGTCAGCCTGAAACTGGCCCTGAGTCACCACGCCCTGCCCCTCTCGGAACAGGTCAGGCAGCTCGCCTTTATAGGTCACAGTGACTGTTTTGGCTTGGTCGGTAATGCGAAAGCGCACCTCTTCCGGGGCAATCCGCGCAACGCTGCCCGCTTCGACCAGCCCCCCCAGCCGCACTGTACGCCCAACGGCGACCTTTTCCGCCGCCGCCTGAGCCGGCGAGTAGAAATACACCACGGCGTCCTGCATGGCATACAACGCCAGGGCCACAGCCCCGGCAAGGACAGGGGCCACCGCGGCCACGATATATAGCCTGCGCCGCGCTTTCGGAGATTTCGGTAACCAGCCCATCAGAACCTCGGTCCGTGTACAGTCAAAACATATACGCAAGACATCAGGACGCGGCCTG
Source organism: Asticcacaulis sp. (assembly GCA_036834925.1). GTDB lineage: Bacteria > Pseudomonadota > Alphaproteobacteria > Caulobacterales > Caulobacteraceae > Asticcacaulis. The sequence goes on along the minus strand of DAITMY010000013.1, from coordinate 5,679 downwards.
ATCCAGCGCGTTCAGAATATCTGGCTTATCTTTGTAGCGTGCGCGCGCAGCCTTCAGAGCCTCGGCTTGTCTCGCCTTGTCCCCGAGGACGCCATAGGCCCTGACCAGTCGCACCCAACCCTCTGGATCGTCCGGATTTTCGGCCAAACGCGCCGCGAGCCCCTCGACCATGCCTTGGATCATCGCCTGCTGATCTTCAGCGGACGCGCCTGCCATAGCCGCCGCAGCGCCCGAGACGATCTTGGTTTCCGCTGCGGTCATCTGGGCTTGGAGTGCCGCTCTGCGCGGATCCTCTGGGGGCAATTCATCCCGAAGCGCCGCCAAGGTCGCTTTACCCCCGGCGACATCCCCATCCGCAATCGCTTGGGTCGCCAGATAATAGCGTGCGCCCTGGGCTTGTGGATCGCGCTTGAGCGCCTCACCAAAAGCCTTGCGCGCATCCGGACTGACCGTGCCATCCGCCAGCAGAGTCAAGGCCTCACCCAGGGCCGTCCAGACCTCCGCCGGGGCAGGATTAAGTCGGGCCGATTGCTCAAAGGCCCGGGCCGCCCCAATGTAGTTGCCGGACTCTTGGCGCAACTTGCCGAGATAAAACCAATATTGCGGATCGCTTTGCCGGCCTTCGCCAAGCTCTTCCATCACCCGCGACAGGCGCTCCGGATCGAGCGAAGCGGGGTTGGTCTGGGCGGTGGCAATCCAGCTGCTGAGACGCGCGGCATAGGGCTGGTCAGCCATTCCGGGCGACCCAACGACAAAATAAAGCCCAAACGTTGCCAAAGAAACCCCAAGAACCGACGCCAGAACCACGGGACGGTATTTGCCTGACGGGGCGGACGTCGTCTGTTGATCTTCAGCAGCCACCTGCAAGAGCCGACGGGCCGCTTCAGTGCGCGCGGTTTCATAACCCTCGTCATCAAGAAGGCCTTGGTCTTTGAGGCCGTCGAGTTCGCGGATTTGGCGCTGATAGACCTCCGTCTCGACCCCTTGCGCTTCGGTTTCCGGCGCACGGACACGGGCGGCAAACACCAAAACAATGACTGCACACAGCGCGGCAATCAACGCCGCCGCCATCCAGAATACCATGAGCGATCCGTCCGGTTTGAGGTCACACGCCGCCGTTCACCCGGGCGCTGAGCAGGGCCTTTTAACACAGACTATGACTTAGGCGAGATCTGCGCCATTGCGAGTCCCGGCCGCTGCGGCGCGGCGCCGCACCAAGGCCGCCTCGGACCCTTCGTCCATGGCGTCCAAAATATCTGCCGCCGCTTCAAGGTGCGCCTTGCCGGCCTCTTCGTCCTTGATATCGCCGCTGTTGATATGACTGACCAATTCGTCCGCATACTCCCGCAGCCACTCACTCTGCTCACGCTGAATAGAGGTATGCAAAGAGCCAAAACCATTATTGGCCGCGAGCGAGCGCGTTTCCTTTAAGAAGGTCGCCATCGACAGGGCAACGCTTTGCTTCATGGGATCCGGGAGCCCTTTGACCAAAGGAACAGATTTGCGCACCTTGGCCGTAAGGCGAGTCGACGTGGTCGGCAGGGCCGCGTGAATCGCCGCCTCGACCCCTCTTAGTCGGCTTTCAACCAAGCCGGACAGCCGTTTGCGCATGTCGCCGATGGCCTTGCCCCAAGGACCGTCTTTGGACAGTTCGACATACTGGTCAAATCCACTCAACAGGCCAGACATGCGCGTGATCTGCTCGCACGCGCGCCGCGCATCCCCCTTGTGGAGATCGGAGTCCCGCTTTTCCAAAGGTTTCAGATTGGCTTCGCAATAGTCCAGCAACCGCGTGCCAAAATCAGCCAGTTCTGAATCGATCAAAAACCGCTCATTGGCACGGTCCGAAACCGTCACCACCAGCTTCATGATCTGAAGCGGATCCTTAAGGTGGCAAAACATCAACTCTAACAGTCGCTTGCCGCTAGAGGGATGCAGATCACAGGCATCCTTAAACATCACCCGCAAGGCCGCAGAGCGCTCAGCATCGATGCGACCAAGCCAGTCCGGCATGCGGCCGAGCGCTCTGCGGGCAATCCGGTTCAGATCAAGATAGGCGGTCAAATCAGCAATCTGGTCATCTGTCATTCCAGAGCGGACAAAGACCTGGTCCGGCACATCGCGGGCCAGACGCGCAGACGCGGTGACGAGACGAAAGAAAACCGTGGGCACGGCATCTTCCGGGCGGCGCTCTGACTGAAGACTTAAATTTAGCAGGGCCTCCTGACAAAGCTCCGGCTCTTGCACAAGCAGGGCCGACCAGAGCTCTCGATAGGCCATTTTGGGGAAAACAACTGAAGGAATGCCATCAGATCTTGCCTCAAACAGCGGCACAAAGGCTTCAAATACAAGATCGCGAATCTGACGGTGCTGCGCTTCTGCAAAAACAAGGTCTGAAACGACTTGAAAGACCGGATCCTTAGATTGCCCCAAAGCATAATTCAGCGAGTTCAGCGCCTTGTCGGGCACAGACATGATCAGGGCCCGTACGGCCATCAGTCTGGTAGAAGAAAGGCTCATGCACGTCGCTGGAAAAAGAACCGTAACCAGCACTATTGAACCTTAGAGTTAACAACTCGTTTGGATCACTATTTTTCAGCAGCAGGCAAGCTGAGTTCAACTTTTAAACCGCCCATCGCAGAGTCTAAAAGTTGTATTTTTCCCCCATAAGATCGAACTAATTCATCGACTATGGATAAACCTAAGCCAGAGCCAGGCGCTTTTTCATCCAGACGCGCGCCTCGCTTTAGCACTTCCGCGCGGCGATCTGCGGGCAATCCCGGACCATCATCCTCTATTATCAATGAAAACTGAGAACTATTAGGACTATACTCAGCCTTGATCCGAATGTGGGCGCGGCACCAAATGGCAGCATTTTCAAGAAGATTGCCAATGATTTCCTGTAAATCTTGGCGTTCCCCTCGAAACATCAAATCCTCGTCCATGCGCCAGTCAATCGTCAGGGCCTTAGCCTGAAAGACGCGCTCTAGCGTCACGGCAAGCTCATCGACCACGGGCTCAACCGGGGTCCGTTCCCCCATGGTCTGAGACCGCGCCGCAGCTCTGGCCCGACGAAGATGGTGATCCACCTGATCCTTCATGATCTGGCTTTGTTTTCGCACAATCACCGCCAGAAGATGGGGGTCGTCCCCGGCCTCAGTCAGCATCACCGACAAGGGGGTTTTCAGCGCATGGGCGAGGTTGCCCACATGGGTTCTTTGGCGCTCAACCACTTCCTGATTATGGTCGAGCAAAGCATTCAGCTCTTCCGCCAGGGGGGCAAGTTCGACGGGATAACGCCCGTCAAGGCGTTGCTGCTTGCCCTGGCGCACTTGCGCCACGTCCTGACCGATCCGAAACAGCGGCCCAAGACCCACGCGCACCTGTACGAGAATAGCCGCCACCAGCCCCGCCCCCAAAAGGACAAGCGCGACAGCGGTGAGCATGGCAAACGCAGCAGCATCCTGATCGACGGGACTGCGATCCTCGGCGGCCAGAAACAACAACGGTTGCTCAACGCTTGGCAAACGCCCTTGAAGCACAGCCACCCGAAGCGGCTGTCCTTGCGGTCCGATCGTATCAAAAAACAGGGTCTTTCCCGGACCCTCCGCAAACTTTTCCAGAACTTCAGCCGGGATCGAGAGTCGCGCATCCCACAAAGAGCGGGAACGACTTAAGGGGACGATAACACCGTCATTACCTGCTGCCGCCACTTGCCAATAGAGCCCAGAATAGACCCGGTTACTGCGGGCATCGCCCATCGGGTTGACAAGGACCTTGCCGTCAGGCGTGACCGTGGCCAAGGCATAAAGGTTTTCCGCAAGGATCGCCGGCCCCGCTTGGAACCGCTGCATGGCGGCATGATGGAAAAAGGCCGTCAGCCCGACCCCGACTAGCAACAAGGCGGTCAGCGACCAGATCAGCGCGAGACGGACCAGCCGGGCCGCCAGCGAATCCTTGGGATTAAGCAGCCCCTTGAGCCGACGCCATAACCGGTCTGGACCGCGCATCCCCTCAGTGATCCGCCGTCACATCATCCATCAGCGGCGTCAGGCGATACCCCAGCCCCCGGACGGTCTCGATCCGGTCCGGGCCGATCTTTTTGCGCAGACGCCCGACGAACACTTCGATCGTATTGGAATCGCGATCGAAATCCTGATCGTAAAGGTGTTCAACCAGCTCTGTACGGCTGATCACCCGAGCTTGATGCATCACCAGATAGTGCAACAGGCGATATTCCAGCGAGGTCAGCCGCAGCGGCTCGCCGTTGACGGAGGCCCGTGCCGCTCGGGGATCGAGCCGAAGCCCGCCGCACACCAGCATCGGCTGGGCATGGCCCGCCGCCCGCCGGACCAAGGCCCGCAAACGGGCCAGCAACTCTTCGGTATGGAACGGCTTGGTCAGGTAATCGTCTGCCCCGGCATCGAACCCAGCCACCTTGTCGTTCCAAGCCCCGCGCGCGGTCAGGATCAGCACCGGCGTGGTCTTGCCGTCACGCCGCCAGCGCTCGAGCACTGAAACCCCGTCAATCTTAGGCAAGCCAAGGTCAAGGACGATACAGTCATAGGCTTCGGTATCGCCCAGAAAATGCGCTTCTTCGCCATCTGGCGCATGGTCCACCGCATATCCGGCATCCGCGAGCGCCGCCTTAAGCTGGCGGCTCAGGTCCGGATCATCTTCAGCCAACAAAATCCGCATCAGTCATCGGTCCCGAGGATTTGCCCGGTCTGGGCATCGACAATGTAATCAATCCGCCGCCCGTCATCGGTGGCCCAGCGCACGCGATAGATCTGGCGACCATCCCGGCCCTCTTCGAGACCGGCATTTAGCAACCGACCCGGCGTGCGGCGGCGGATCTGCTCGATCACGCGATCGAGCGGGACAATCCGGCCTTGGCGGGTATCGCGATAGGCGTCATCCTGCTGGAGGCGGCTGGAGCGCATCGGATCGAACTTCAGATCCTGTGCCCCGGCCGGCAAGGCCACCCCCCAAAGGACACCCAGCGCGGTCACAAGAAGGCCTGCACGCCGGGTCAGCGAGAGGGGGCCAAATGCAGAAGGGGCGGGTTTGCGTGTCATGGGGTCTTTCTAATCCGACCCATCTGAACAGGGCCTGAATAGGTCCGTCAACGTCGAACCGGTTTCAAGGGCTTGGGTACATACCCTCCATCCTGACGCAGAGCCTCGGCCAAGGCCTCAAGACGCGGGTCCGCCGTCTCAGGCAAGGCGACGATCAGGCGGGCAAACAGGTCCCCCCGCTTCCCAGTGGCCGAGTCCAAGCCACCGCGTCCCTTGAGCCGCAACATGGCCCCGGACTGGGCATTCTTGGGCACGGTGATACTAACCGGTCCATCCGGGGTTGGGGCTTCAACCTTGCCGCCCAGCACCGCATCCGGCAAGCTAATCGCCAGATCCATATGCAGGTCCGCCCCGTCCGGGCTAAAGACGGGGTGCGGGCGCAGTTTCAGCGTGATCAAAGCATCCCCGGCCAAGCCGTGACGGCCCATGCTGCCTTGCCCCCGCAGGCGCAGGGTCTGGCCATCGGTTGCCCCTTTGGGGATCGTCACATCGACAGTGCGCCCGTCGGAAAACACCACCCGGCGGGTATTGCCGAGGATCGTATCGAACAGCTCGATGTCAAGCGTGGCCTTGGTGTCCGCCCCCTTGGACGGTCCTCCGC
>DAITMY010000012.1:13005-18444 GCA_036834925.1 Asticcacaulis sp. | reverse complement strand
CAACCGTCCCCAAAACGGCTCAGCAAAAAACTGGCCGAGCGAATAGGCCGAAAACATCAGCGTCACTTGCCAGGGATCGGCGGCCAAGCTCTTGGCAAAGAACGGCAGCAACGGCACGAGGATGCCGAACCCAACGAGGTTCATAAACACCGCCCCGAACAGGGCAATCAGCGCCGCATGGGGCAGGATTTTGACCCAAAGATCCCTCGCTGTGGACATAGACCCTCCCCCTTACCTGTGTTCACTGCGCTTCTATGCTGGTTTGGTGGTTCTGGCGACTATTTGCGGACGTGTTTCGGTCATTGCCCGTTCATCCAGGGCGCGTTAGGGTTTGCGACCAATTTAAGGCTATTCACAAAAAAGGGGGCATATGTTGACCACATCCATTACAGCAAACCGGATCCACAAGGGCCTGATCATGGGCACCCTGTTGGGAGCCCTGACGCTTGGCCTCGCGGCGTGCGAAACCACCGAAGGCTATCGCCAGCGCATGACCACCTGGGAAGGCCGTCATTCGGACAATCTTTTGATCGAATGGGGCACCCCCGTGGACAAGGCCACCCTGTCCGACGGCAATCAGGTGTGGGTCTATTCGCGCGTCACCGAAAACCGCAGCGGCGGCTACTGGACGCAAAAAGAGCGTACACGCGTGGAAAAGCGCGTGATCAATGGCCAGGAAGTCAAACAGACCGTGACCTATTCCGAGCCCTACTATGAGCCGGAAAAGATCACCCGCAACCCTTGCGAAACCCGCTTTATCATTGGCAAGGACAGCCGCATCGTCGCCGTCAGCTTCGAAGGCCCCGGCTGTGTGGCCGAGGAAGTCAAGAAGTAAGGCCCTCCCCGCCGTGACTGGCTGGGACGAATGTTTATCACCGTTATCCTCGGGCTCAGGCCCGAGGATCTCAAATGCCGCATAAAGACAGACCTAGCTCTCTGGCAGGCCGCGCGTGGCGCGGGTGATGGCCCCGCTGAGGTCGGTCTGGCGCAGAGTAGCCCCGGTCAGGTCCGCCTGGGACAAATCCGATTCACGCAGGTTTGCGTCGCTCAAATCCGCGCCCTTGAGACTGGCTGAGCGCAAACGGGCCTGAGCCAGATCAGACGGAAACTTGCGTCCCCCCTCCAGCATCAGCGGTCCCAGTTTTGCCCGATCCAGCGTCGCCCCATCGAGCTTGGCCCGGCCAAGCCGCGCCCCACGCAGGTCTGCGCCCGTGAGGTTACAGGTCCGAAGATCCGCCTCTTCGAGCATCGCCCCCTGAAGCTGTGCCCCCGATAAATCGAGACCATAAAACACCGCGCCCTTGGCCTGGAGCGCCGTCAGATTAAGCCCCGCCAATGTCCCAGCGCCCCGCAAATCCGCACCGTGGAACTGGCTGGGCTGGCCCTGTTCACCCTGGCTGCGCACCCAATGCACATGGGCGGACAACCGGTCGGCATAGCTGGCTTGTTTCGGGTGGTCGGCAGGGGGCGGATCAAGGACAGCCCCGCGCATATCCGCCTTGTCGATCTGCCAGGCCGTGGTCTTGGTGCCGGTCAGCACCGCGTTCTTGAGATTGGCCCCGGTCAGATTGGCCCCGGACAGATCCGCCCCGCCAAAGTCGACATTTTCCAATACCGCCTGTTTCAGATTGGCGCGCACCAGCTTGGCCGACTTCATGACAGCGTCGGTGAAATCGGCCTTGAAGGCCTGAATGCCCGACAGTTTGGAGCGCTCAAGGTTCGCCCCGCGCAGGTTGGCCGCCACGGCCTCGGCCTCGCGGTGGGCCACCTCGATATAGCTAAGGCCGGTCGCGTGGTCGGGAATAGCCAAAGCCCCCTCGCGCAGGTCGCATTCAAACAGATCTGCCCCCTGAAGGATCGCCCCGCGCAGGCACGCGCCGCGTAGGTCCGCCCGGCGCAGGCTGGCCTTTTCCAGATTGGCGGACTGTAAATCGGCGCAAAACAAGATCGACTGATCCAGCACCGCCCCGCTGAGATTGGTGTCACTGAGGATGGCCGCAGTGAAATCGGCGTCGGACAGCTCACGACCGGCCAGATTAAGACCGCTCAGATCGCACCAGCTAAACACCGCCCGTGCCCCCCCGGGCTTGCGCTGCCACAACCAGGCATGCCGCGCACAGATCTGATCGACCTCGGCCTGGGTCAGCCTGCGGTGTGCGGGTCCGGGTGCCCTTAGACTCATGCCATGCGGCCAGTGCATCCTGAGGCCCGGGCAACACCGGGCAAATCCGATCCGTCGGCGGTTCGAACCACCGATATCAGATCATGAAGGAAGGCGGTTAACGGTTTATTGTCCTTAGGGGACCCGCGAACGTTCTGACACGGCCTTGGGGTAGACAACCGATAACCCTGCCGCCAACAGCGGGGCCAGCACGGCCGGATCATCCGGCACCCACAGGCGGGTATAGCCCAGCACCCCAAGGGCCAGCAGAGCCGCCGCCGGCTCCTGTTCCCCCGGATCAAAACGGGCATCGAACCCTATCCCCTCGGCGGCGACATAGATAAGGGGCAGGCCGGTCTGCAGCCGGTGAACGAACCCGGCGCACAGGGGCCAGGCCTCTTCGGTCAGCACGCCTTGGGTTACAGCAATTCCCGCTGCAATCAGATGCAGCATCCCGTGCCCCGAGGCGAAGGGCGACGGGTCGTCACAGGCGATCACCACCCGCGCGACCCCGGCGCTCACCAACCTCTGGCCACAGCCCGGACCGCCATGGGAGCGCGCCCCGCAGGGTTCCAGCGTGACATAGGCGGTGGCCCCGCGCGCCTGATCCCCGGCCTGAGCGAGGGCGACCTCTTCGGCGTGGGGGCGCCCGCCGGGACCTGTGGCCCCTTCACCGACCACCGCCCCGTCGCGCACGATGACACAACCGACCGCCGGATTAGGCCAGGTCGTGCCCGGACGCGCCAAGGCAATCGCCCGGCGCATCCAGTCGGCGTCAGTCAGGGCCAAGGTGGGGTGGCTCAAGGGCGTCAGCCCTTGACCGGCGGCAAGGCCTCGGCTCGGTCGGCATCGAGGTAACGCGCCCCGGTCGGCTTGAGGTCGGCGTCAAGGTCGATCACCAGCGGATTGCTGGTCGGAATTTCCACGGCCAGGATTTCGTCTTCGGTCAGGTCGAACAGGTGCTTGACGATCGCCCGCAAGGAGTTGCCGTGGGCGGCGATCAGTAGGGTCTGGCCCGCGCGGATGTGCGGGGCGATATCGCCTTCCCACGCCGGCAGGACGCGGTCGAGGGTGGTCTTCAGGCTCTCGGTCAGGGGCAGATCGCACCCTGCATAGCGACGGTCCGCCGAAAAGTCATAGCCGCTGGCGGTGTCAATCGGCGGCGGCGGCACGTCATAGCTGCGGCGCCAGATCTTGACCTGCTCATCGCCGTGTTTGGCGGCGGTTTCGGCCTTATCGAGACCGGTCAGGCCGCCGTAGTGCCGCTCGTTCAGCCGCCAATCCTTGATCACCGGCACATAGCTTTGTCCAGCGGCATCGAGCGCCAGGTTACAGGTGCGGATGGCGCGGGTCAGGACCGAGGTATAGGCCAGATCGAGGTCGATTTTTTGCTCAGCAATCAATTCCCCGCCACGACGGGCTTGGGCCTCTCCGGTTTCCGTCAGGTCCACATCGACCCATCCGGTAAAGCGGTTTTCGAGGTTCCAGCGGCTCTGGCCGTGACGCAAAAGAATAAGCTGAGGCATAATCGCTCCTAAGGGATCGAAGGGGTTTTGTGCCTCATGCCTTAAACTGCCTTGACGCCGGTTTGAAGGGGGTTTGAAGCGCGCCGGATCCGCGATATAGCAGGGCCCATGTCGGAACGTCTCTTTTACGTGGGCTCAGCCCTGTTCGCTGCCGGGCTAATTGCCTTGGCGCTGGTCTGGCCTCAGGGCATGGGGGCGCGCTCGCCTGCGCCGTTCGGCCACGACATCGTCATTCCGGAATATATCATCGCCCACGAAGCGCGCCTTAAGCGCGCCGCCGAGGCGGAAAAAGCCCGCATCGCCGCTCAAGAAGCCAAGGCCGCAGAGATCGCCGCCCGTAAGGCCAACCAGACGGAAACAGCTGCGACCTTGCGCGGTCCTGCCCCCGCATCGTCCGACCGTTCCGCGCCTGTGCGGGCGTCCGAGGCACCCACCGCCCAGTTGCTCGACACAAGCCGACCGGTCGCCCCGCCGGCACCGCGCCTCGCGCCCCGCCGCGATGCCGATGCGGTTCCAGCGGTTCCGGTCCGTCAAGCGGTGCCGGAAAGCGCGACGGAGACCGTGACGACACCTGTGCCTGCCCCGGCCAAGCCGTCGGGCGACACGGATCCGGCTTAATCTTTTATGACGTCAGGTCCGGTTTCTCGGATTGGCGGATTCTATTCCCGTACGAAGTGAGACGCGCGCATGTCTACTGTTCCTGTCATCGAGTCCGGTCGCCGCGTGCTTTTGGCGGGGGCGGAAGCCTTGACCCAGATGGCTGAGGCCCTTGCTGGACCGCTCGGGCCGGTGTTTGCGGCGGCGGTGGAGACCCTGCGCACCCGTCCCGGGCGCGTGATCCTGACCGGGGTGGGCAAGTCCGGCCATGTGGCCCGCAAGATCGCCGCTACCTTGGCCTCGACCGGCACCCCGGCGCTGTTTGTCCATGCCACCGAAGCCAGCCACGGCGATCTTGGCATGATCAGCACCGACGACGCCGTGATTGCCCTGTCCCGCTCGGGCGAGACCCGCGAGCTGTCGGACGTGACCGCCTATTGCAAGCGGTTTGGCATTCCGCTGATCGGCATTACGGCGGTGGCGACGAGCGCGCTGGGCCGAGCCTCGGACTATCTATTGCTGCTCCCGCCCCATACCGAGGCGACCGAAGGGGTCGATGCGCCCACCACCTCGACCACGCTCCAGATCGCTATGGGCGATGCCCTGGCAGTGGCCCTGCTTGAAGGGCGCGGGTTTACGGCGGCGGACTTTCGGGTGTTCCATCCGGGTGGCAAGCTCGGGGCCATGCTGCGCACCGTTGCGGACCTGATGCATGGGCCGGATGAGCTGCCGCTGGTGGATCAGGCCACACCGATGGCCGAGGCGGTCCTGACCATGAGCGCGCGCCGCTTTGGCTGTGTCGGGGTGACCGGCGCGGAGGGCACCCTCAGCGGGGTAATCACCGATGGCGATCTGCGCCGCCATATGGACGGGCTGATGAGCCACACCGCCGCCGAGGTCATGAACCCGGCCCCGCGCACCATCGCCCCGGATGTGCTGGCCGCCGAGGCGCTGAAGCTGATGAACGACAGCCGCATTACGGTGCTGTTCGTGGTACGCGATGGGGTGCCGGTGGGTATCTTGCACGTCCATGATGTGCTGCGCGCCGGGGTGATCTGATGGCCGCGAACGGGGTCCTGATCTTTGGCTATGGCTATATCGGCTCCGCCTTTGCGGCCTTGCTGACAGCGCGGGGTACCCCGGTCTGGGCCACCG
>DAITMY010000012.1:0-12995 GCA_036834925.1 Asticcacaulis sp. | reverse complement strand
ACGCCGCCAAGCGCGAGGACCTTTCGGCCCATGGGATCCGGGCCGTCGATCCCGCCGATCCGGACGCCTTGAACGCCGCCCTGACGGCCTGTGACGGCGTGCTGATTACCGCCGCGCCGGGCGAAGGGGGCTGTCCGGGCTATCTGGCTCTGGCCCCGCAGATTACAGACCTTGGCCGCTCCTTGCGCTGGATCGGCTATCTGTCGAGTACCGGGGTATATGGCGACCGTGACGGGCGCTGGGTGTTCGAAGACTGTGAGCTCAATGCCGCCTCCACCGAAGGGGTGCGCCGGGTGGCCGCGGAGCACAAATGGCTGGCCCTGGGCGCGGCGACCGGATCCGCCGTCATGACCTTCCGCCTGCCCGGGATCTATGGCCCCGGTCGCTCGGCCTTTGACCGTCTGCGCGATGGCACGGCGCGGCTGGTGATCAAGCCCGATCAGGTCTTTAGCCGCATCCATCAGGCCGATGCCGCCACCGCCCTGTTGGCGTCGTGGGACCGGCCAAACCCGGGGCGCAGCTATAATGTGGTGGACGACCAGCCCGCCCCGGCCCATGTGGTCACGGCCCATGCCGCGCGGATGCTGGGCCTTTCGCTGCCGCCCGAAGTGGACTGGAACGACCCCAGTGTCAGCGGGCCGATGCGCCGGTTTTATCTCGACAACAAGCGCGTCAGCAATGCGCGCCTGAAGGCGGAACTGGGATGGCAACCGGTTTACCGCACCTATGATGCGGGCCTGAGGGCGATCCTGGCCGAGGACACCGCGCGCCCATAAAAAAGCGGCCTCCGAAGAGGCCGCAGGATCATGGGAGAAGGCAAGGTGTCGTCAGACCTTAAGCGGCTTGTCCGCTCGCGGCACCCTCGATCAGCGGGGCCTTGGGGGCTGTCGTCGTGCTGATGGCGATCTTGCGCGGCTTGAGGGTTTCCGGAAGCTGGCGCTCCAGATGGATGCTAAGCAGGCCATCGGCCAGATCCGCCCCAGTGACCACCACGTGGTCCGCGAGCTGGAAGCGGCGCTCGAAATTGCGCTCCGCCAGACCCCGGTGCAGATAGGTGCGCCCAGTGGCCCCGTCTGCGCTCTTGGCCTCACTGGCCTTGGCGCCCTGGACGGACAACTGGTTTTCCTTGGCCTCGATGGTCAGTTCATCCGGGCGGAACCCGGCCACAGCCACTTCGATGCTGTAGCGGTTCTCGTCAGTCCGGACGATATTATAGGGTGGCCAGCCCGGCGCAGCATCGGCGCGGTTTGCGGCATCGAGAAGCCCGACCAGATGGTCAAAACCCACGGCCGAACGGAACAGGGGGGAGAAGTCGATTTGAGTACGCATGAGGATCCTCCTTCACAAGCAAGGTCATGCAGGCCCGGCCGCAGCACGGCGCGGGACGGTTGAAAGGACAACGTCTAACCCCGTTTGGGCATCAGGTCGTCGGAAGGCCCGTCATCGGCACCTTCGAGATTAGATTTAGGCGGGCCGGATCCGTCCGCAAGGGGGCAAAACGCAAATGGGCCGCGGATCATGCCGCAGCCCATTCCGTCTCGTCTCAAAAACGATCCGCTTAAGCCCTGAGGCTCGCGCCTTGTTTGCTCACTGCGGCGACGATCTTCTGGCTGATGGCCTCGATCTCCGCGTCGGTCAGGGTCTTATCGACCGGGGTCAGCACCACTTCGAGCGCCACCGACTTCTGGCCCTCGGGCACGCCCGGCCCCTGATAGACATCGAACACCCGCACATCGCCGATCAGCGCCTTGTCGGCCCCGGCCACAGCCCGGACTAGGTCCCCGGCAGGCTTGTCCGCCGCCACGACAAAGGCAAAGTCACGGGTGAGCGGCATCAGGCTGGAGAGGCTGACACTGCCGCGCGACTTGCCGCTGCGGGCACGGGGGGCGGGCACGGCCTCAAGGATCAGCTCGAAGGCATAGAGCGGGCCCGCCACATCCAGCGCCTTCAGCACCGAGGGGTGCAGGGCCCCGAAGCTGGCGATCACCTGTTTGGGGCCAAGCTGTAGCCGCGCCGAACGGCCCGGATGCCACCAGTCGGCGTTCTGGCCCTGGACCAGTTGCAGGGCACTGACCGGCGCGCCGAGGGTTTCGAGCAGCGCTTGCAGATCAGCCTTGAGGGCGAACAGAGGATCCGCCGCCACCCCCGACCAGTGACGCGGCGCCCGCGGCGAGATCAGGGCGGTGATGGCCGTGCGCTGGTCCGACGGGGTGTCTCCGGCATAGACCGGCCCGATCTCGAACAGGGCCACATCGGCATAGCCCCGGGCCGCATTGCGTCCCGCCGCGGCGATCAGGTTGGGCAGGATCGACGGGCGCATACAGTCAAGATCCGCCGCAATCGGATTGGCCAGCACCAGCGCCGCATCGCCGCCGCCAAACAGGCTGGCGTGATCGCGCTTGAGGAAGGACCAGGTCACGGCCTCGCTGTAACCCATGGCCGCCAGAGCCCGGCGGGCGATCCGGGCGCGGGTCTGGTGCGGGGTCAAAACGCCGCCCGGCTTGCGCTCACGTTCTGGCAAGGGCGTGGACGGCAGGGCGTCGAACCCGGCGATCCGGGCCACTTCCTCGACCAGATCGGCCTTGCCCTCGACATCGCGCCGCCAGGACGGCACGTGCACGGTCACGGCACTGCCCTGGCCTTCGATGACAAAGCCGAGGTGACGCAGGATCTCGAACACGCCTTCACGGGCGAGGCTGAGGCCGGTCAGTTGGTGAACATAGGCCGGATCAAACTGGGCGACCGGTGCACGAAGGGCCACGGGCACCCCGGCCTCGACCACCTCAGAGGCTTCGCCGCCGCACAGATCCAGGATCAGGCGGGTGGCTAGTTCGATCCCGGGGCGGACAAATTCCGGATCAACCCCCCGGGCAAAGCGGTATTGGGCATCCGAGGTGATGCCGGTCGCGCGCCCGGTTTGGGCGGTCACAATCGGGTCGAACCAGGCGCATTCAAGGAAAATGTCCGTGGTCGTCTCTTCGACCTTGGTGCGGTCGCCGCCCATGACACCGCCCAGTCCGATGACCCCGTCTGCGTCCATATTGGCGCACATGTCGGGGGTGACCCGAACGGTCTTGCCGTCGAGCATCAGCACATCGGACTCCGCCTCCGGACGCCCGGTGCGCACAACCGTGCCGGACAGCTTGGCCAGATCGTAGACATGCAGCGGACGCGCGCGGTCATAGGCGAGGAAGTTGGTGATATCCACCAGAACCGAGATCGGCTTGAGGCCAATGGCGCTCAGGCGATCCTGAAGCCATTGCGGCGACGGGCCGTTCTTGACGCCCCGGATCACCCGCCCGGTAAAGTGGGTACAGGTCTCCCCATCGACCTCGACCGTGATCGGACAGGCAAAGGTGCCCGGCACCGGATCGGGTGTGCGGTCGATAAAGCGGCCAAGGCCGGTGGCGGCCAGATCGCGGGCAATGCCGCTGACGCCCAGCCAGTCGGGCCGGTTGGGGGTGACCTCAAAGTCGATCACGGGTTCAGCGGCGAACACGGTGGCCGCCGGGGTGCCGGTGGCCCAGGTCTCGGGCAGCTCCAAGATCCCGTCGGATTCCTCGGCCTGTTCCAGCTCCGAGGCGGAACAGAGCATACCGTTGGACACCACGCCCCGCACTGGCTTTTCCCCCAGCGTGACGCCAAGGCCCGGCACAAAGGCCCCGATTGGGGCATAAATGGTCACTAGACCCGCGCGGGCATTGGGGGCGCCACAGACAATTTCCTTCAGGCCGTCCACCGTCTCGACCTGACAGACTTGCAGTCGGTCAGCATTGGGGTGGCGCGCCGCCGAGACGATCCGGGCCACGCTGAAGGGGGCCAGTTTGGCGGCGGGATCGCTGACGTCTTCGACCTCCAGACCCGCCAGGGTCATGGCCTCGGCCACAGCGTGGATGTCGGCCTCAGTGGCCAGATGCTCTTTGAGCCAGGACAGGGAGAATTTCATGGGAACTCCTTCTCGCCTCAGCTCAGGCCGCTGGCGCTGCTGGGCGCGGCAAAGGCGCTGAAGCCGTAATGATCCAGCCAGCGGGTGTCGGCGGCGAACATGTCGCGCAGGTCCGGCACGCCGTATTTCAGCATCGCCAGACGATCAACCCCCATGCCCCAGGCAAAGCCCTGCCAGACATCCGGATCGATCCCGCAAGCGCGCAGCACATTGGGGTGCACCATGCCGCAGCCGAGCACTTCGAGCCAGCTGTCGCCTTCGCCGACCTTCAGCTCACCATTGGCCCAGGAGCAGCGCACATCCAGCTCCGCCGACGGTTCCGTGAACGGGAAGTGGTGCGGGCGGAAGCGCGTGGTCAGGCTGTCGGTCTCAAAGAACCGCTTGATAAAGGTTTCCAGCACCCATTTCAGGTGCCCCATATGCGTGCCCTTGTCGATCACCAGACCTTCGATCTGGTGGAACATCGGGGTGTGGGTCTGGTCGGAATCGCAGCGGAACACCCGCCCCGGGGCCACAAGGCGGAACGGCGGCACGGCCCCGGTCATGGCGCGGATCTGCACCGGGCTGGTGTGGGTGCGCAGCAGCTTGCGGATCCCGTCCGGGGACGGATTAAAGAAGAAGGTGTCATGCATTTCCCGCGCCGGGTGCTTCTCGGGGAAGTTCAGGGCGGTGAAATTGTGGAAGTCGTCTTCGATATCCGGCCCTTCGGCCACATCAAAGCCCATGTCGGCAAAGATGGCGACCATCTCGTCCATCACCTGCAGCGTGGGGTGAACCCCGCCCTTGCGACGGGCCACCGGCGGCAGCGAAAGATCGACCCGCTCCTTGGCGAGCTGGATCCGCAGGGCCTCAGCCTCCAGCACCGCCTTGCGGGCCGCGAGGGATTCGGTCACCGCATCGCGCACGGCATTGATGCGCGCGCCGGTTTCCTTGCGCTGGTCCGGGGACAGACGGCCCATATCCTTGAGCAACAGCGAAATCGTGCCGGTCTTACCGAGAACCGAGACCCGCACCGCCTCAAGCGCGGCCATATCGGCGGCAGCAGCGATCTGCGCCAGGGTTTCGGCTTCCAGAGTAGCAGCGTCCAGCGGGGCCGGATCGCGGGGGGTATCGCTCATCGCTTAGGGTCCGTCTCGTAACCTGATGACTGAACCGGCTTTGAGAAGACGAAATGCGCCGCTTGGCAAGAGGGCGCGCGCATTTTTCGCGGATTTCGGGTGGAGAGGGCCTCGTAAGTTCCGTTCGAGGGGGCCAGGCCGTTACCCCTCTATCTGGTTAGGACAGACAGGCATCCTTCTCCCCCTCAAGGGTGGAGAAGGGTTTTTTCCGCCCTCGCGACAGCGCGGAGGATATCGTCGAACTCTCCCCGCGCGCCCAAGTTCGGCCAGACTGGGGTTATGGACACGCTTGGCACACATTCGACCGAAGAGACCCGCTTGGCCCGCGCCCGCGCCTTACAGGGGCGGCTGGAAGGGGTGTTGGAGCGAGAATTGACCGCACTGGAGGCCTTGCCGCCGGGCCAAAGCGCGCTGGAGATTAGTCGCAGCGCCCGCGCCGTCAGCGCCCTAGCCAAGGCCTTTGGCGATGTCGCGGCCTTGCCCGAGGCGATGGCGCCCAAGCCCAAGCCGCACGCCAAGGCGGGCCCGGTTCAGGAGTCAAATCCTCCGGGCCAAGCGGAAATGTCGCCCGACGGCCTGGTGCGCGGTCAGAGCTATGGCCCCGGCGGCCACTGGCGCGAGCCGACCCTGGAGGAAGAGGCCGCCGCCCGGCGGGCCGCGAAACGGGAGACGCTGCGCCGCGTGCGGATCCTCGAAGCGGAGGGCCTGCTGCATACGATCGGCGAGGCCGCGCACTTGTTCGACGAGATCCCAGAGGATGAGCAACTGACCTGGCCCGAATACTATGCCGGCAAGCGCGCCAAGGGTCAGATCGATTGAGGACGCCTAGAGTCTCTGACGCCGACCGATCCAGATCCCTGTCCCGTAGAACCATGTTCAGAGCGTTTCCGCTGTGTTAGGACTTGAGTGTTAAGGCCTTTGGGCCGCCAAACGTCCGGAATACAGGATGTCATCCAGTCAGACCGCCTTGCACTCGACGCCCACACCTGCAACGCCAGTCTTGGCTTCTGTCCATCAGGTGACGCGCACCTATGGGTCACGCCGGGCCTTGGATCAGGTCTCGTTCGAGATCCGAGCCGGAGAGCGCGTTGCGCTGATCGGGCCGTCGGGTTCGGGCAAATCAACGCTGTTGCGCACCCTCGCGGGGCTGATCACGACGGACACCGGCCTAGGTCGGGTTTCGGTGTTTGGTGAACTCATTCAGAAAGACGGTAAGGTTCAACCCGGTGTGCGCCAAGTTCGCACGCGATTGGGCTATATTGCCCAATCGTTCAATCTGGTGCCCCGTCTTAGCCTGTTTACCAATGTCGCCTTGGGTCTTCTGGGGCGTCTACCGGTCTGGCGTGGCCTTTTGGGTTTGTGGCCTGCCCAAGAGCGGGTGCGGATCATGACTGCGTTGCATCGGGTCGGGGTCTCCGACTATGCCGCGCAGCGGGCGCAAACCCTGTCCGGCGGACAGCAGCAGCGCGGCGCGATTGCCCGGGCCATGGTCCAGCAAGCCGAAATGGTCCTCGCGGATGAGCCAGTGGCCTCGCTGGATCCGGTTTCGGCGCGAAAGGTGATGGATCTGTTGGTGGATCTCAATACCCGTGACGGCGTGGCTGTGCTGGTCACCCTCCACCAAGTGGACTACGCCTTACGCTACTGCGAGCGGATCATCGCTCTAAAAGCCGGTCAGATTGTGTTTGATGGCCCCAGTCATGCGCTTGACCGCGAGACCTTGATTACGATTTACGGAGAAGACATTGAGGGCGCGTTCTGGGAAGATCTGTCCTTGGTATCGCCATCACACCACCGGACCGTCGGGAACACTGACCTAGGGGACAATGATCATGTTTGAGACTTTGCGCCATTCCCTCAGCCGCTTTGGAGCCTTGGCCAGCCTCTTTGCGGGGGCTGTGGTGTTGACGTCCTGTTCGCCCGCACCGAAAGCGGCCAAGGGTCCGGTCACCGAAGTCAGCTTTTCGATCCTGTCGACCGAAAAGGCTCAGAACCTTGAGGCTCTGTGGACGCCGTTTCTGGCGGATATGGAAAAGCAGACCGGGCTGAAGATCAAACCGTACTATGGCAACAACTATACGGCCCTGATCGAGGCTATGCGCTTTAATCAGGTCCAAGTGGGGTGGTATTCCAATGCCTCAGGCCGCGAAGCCGTGGATCGGGCCGAGGGTGAGGTGTTTGCCCGCTCGTCGGACCCCAGCGGCATCGACGGCTATAACTCGGTGATCATTGTTCCAAAGGCCAGCCCTCTAACCGTGTCTGACCTGCTGAAATGCGACAAGACGCTGAACTTTGGCATGGGCGACGCCAAGTCGACTTCAGGGACTCTTGCGCCTCTGACCTACCTGTTTGCCCCGCAAAAAGTGGTGCCAGAGCGCTGTTTCAAGACGGTGCGATCCTCAAACCACCAAAACAACATCGAAGCGGTGGCCGCAGGGCTTCTGGATGCCGCGACCAACAACACCACCAGCCTGGTCCGTATCGGCCGGGTCTCTCCGGAAAAGGTGGAGAAGGTCAAGGTGATCTGGACCTCGCCGACCATCCCCGAAGATCCGATTATCTACCGCAAGGATCTCGACCCGGCGGCAAAGGAAAAAATCCGCAGCTTTTTCTTGACCTATGGCACCGCCAAAGGCCCGGAAGGCGATCGTCAGAGGGCGATTCTCGCGGCCTTGAGCTTTGGCCAGTTCAAAGCGGCGGATAACACGCACCTTATTCCCCAACGCCAGATGGAAGCGACTCTCGGCCTTCTCAGAGCACGCGAGGA
Source organism: Asticcacaulis sp. (assembly GCA_036834925.1). Taxonomy (GTDB): domain Bacteria; phylum Pseudomonadota; class Alphaproteobacteria; order Caulobacterales; family Caulobacteraceae; genus Asticcacaulis. Next base: position 5,164 of record DAITMY010000012.1, on the reverse strand, counting down.
TGGGGACGCCAAAGCTATCGCCGAGGCTGAAGCGGCGCTGATGGCGGTCATGGCCGAGGCGGCCAAGATCGAGTCTCGCACGGCCCCCGAAGCGCCGGCGGATCCAGATACCCTCACGCCCTAAGCGCCCCTTTCCCGTATTAACCTGAAAGGGCCGACACCATGGCGTCACAGGATTTGAGTTCGGATGCCCGCGCGGTCGGCCCTGTGCCGCCGCCGCCCAAACGGACCTTGCTTAGCCAGAGTCTGGATTTGCTGATCTTCGGCGGGGTCGCCCTGTTGCTGGTGGCGAGTTTCCAAGCCGCAGAGATCTTTAAATTTCCGCTGCTGTTTCAAAACTCGGCCAATACACAGCAGTTTCTGGCCGATTTTATGCGGCCGGATTTCGGCGATTGGCGGCTGTACGCGGAGAAAATGTGGCTGACGATCCAGATCGCCCTCTGGGGAACCTTTTTGGCGGTCATCCTCGCGGTGCCGTTCGGGCTGATGTGCTCGCGCAATATCGCACCGGCCTGGATGGTCCAGATCACGCGGCGGGTCATGGATATCCTGCGCTCGGTCAATGAGCTGGTGATGGGCACGGCGTTTCTGGTGGCTGTGGGCCTTGGCCCTTTCGCCGGGGTGATGGCTTTGGCCCTGCACACGGCGGGCGTTCTGGGCAAGCTGTTCTCAGAGGCCGTCGAGGCGATTGACCCGCGCCCCGCCGAAGGGGTGCGCGCCACAGGAGCCAGTGGCCTTCAGGAAATCGTCTGGGGGGTCTTACCCCAGGTCGCACCGCTCTGGACCTCCTATGCGCTATACCGTTTCGAAGCCAATGCGCGGTCAGCCACGGTGCTGGGCCTGATTGGGGCTGGCGGCATCGGCCAGGTTCTCTTCGATAACCTCAATAGCTTTGACTACGGCAAGGTCAGCGCCATCGCGATCATCATTGTGATTGCCGTTAGCCTGATTGACATGCTGTCCCAAGCGTTGCGGAAGCGGCTGCTCTAGGTTGGTTGGGCGTATTTCGACCCGGCAGGCCGTTTGTGCACTGGAGCCGCATCAAGAACCTGTCATATAACTGTGCCAAGTGTGGACAGGCACAGACCCCCATCCGCCGCCCATCGGCCCGGTTACGTGTCCGCCCCGGATCTGATTTCGAGTTTACAGGAGACCCCGCGCCATGATCACCCGCCTTAACGGTAATCTGACCGGCTGCCTCGCCGCCTTGGCTCTGGGCGCCCTTACCCTCGGCCTTGCCGCGACGGAGGCCTCGGCTCAGGCGTCGCGGAACTATATCTGGGCCGCAGGGTCCTCGACCGTGTTCCCCTACTCGACTCGCGCCGCAGAATATTACGCCCGCAAGACTGGCAACAAAGCGCCAAAGATCGAAGCCTTGGGCACCGGGGGCGGCTTCAAAATGTTCTGTTCCGGCGTTGGTCCGGCCACCCCGGACATGGCCAATGCCTCGCGCCGGATGAAGGCGTCGGAATACGATGCCTGTATGGCCAAGGGTGTGAAGGAAATTCTTGAGCTGCAGATTGGCTTTGACGGAATCGTCATCGCCAATGCCAAGGGCGGCGCGACCTATGACTTCAAGCTTGAGCACATGTACCTGGCCCTATCCAAGGATGTGCTGCGCCGCGGTCAATACGTCAAAAACCCGTATAAGAACTGGCGCGAAATCGGCTCCGGCTTGGCGTCGAACCGCATCTTGGTTTACGGACCGCCGCCGACCTCTGGGACGCGTGACGCCTGGAATGAACTGGGCATGGAAGCCGGAGCAGCACGTTTTCCGATCCTGAAGGCGCTGAAAGAAAAAGACGAGAAGAAGTTTAAGGCCCTCTCCACGACGGTTCGTGAGGACGGCGCTTGGGTCGACTCGGGCGAAAACGACAATGCGATTGTCGCAACCCTGACCAAGACTCCCGGCTCCATCGGCGTGTTCGGCTATTCATTCCTCGAAGAGAATATGGACAAGGTGAAAGCCGCCAGCATCGATGGCGTCGCGCCGACGGCGGAAAATATCGCCAGCGGGGCCTATCCGCTGTCACGCTCGCTGTTTGTCTATGTCAAAAAAGCCCACATTGGGGTGGTGCCGGGCCTGAAAGAATTCGTCACGGAGCTGCTGTCCGACGCGGCGACGGGTCGCGGAGGTTATTTGCGTGACCGGGGCCTGATCTCTTTGCCCCCTGCACGCCACGCCGCCCAAAAGGCCGAGTTCCGCGCCCTCAAGGTCATGAGCCGTCCTGAGTCCTAAACCGAGCTTTTATACTCCCGTCCTTAGGGGCGTCTGCGATCGGCAGGCGTCCCTTAGTCTTCGCGCACCATTGCTGGATTAGAAACGTCTACGCCCGTCGGACAGAGCCAAGCACGAAGATCCTCTAGACGACTGAAGGATAAATCCGGTTTATGCGCGGCCAGAAGCTCTGGACAGGCATAGCCCCAGGCGACCGCCGCACACCGGATCCCCTCGGCCTTGGCCGCTTCGATGTCGCGCACTTCATCGCCGATGGACACGACCTGATCTGGCGAAAGATTTAGATCTTTCAAGACTTTACGAAACTTTGGCCGCTTGCCAAACACCGAGGCGCCGCAGGCCCAGAGGCTGATGCAGCCCGAAAGATCCGGCCCGAACACGGTGCGGATATTGGCTTCGGTATTGGAACTGACCATCGCCAGCTGATAGCCCTCGGCCTTGAGCTGGCGCAGCATCGGGGCGACACCCTCAAACAGGGCGATATGGGCGCAGTCCCGGCGGAACTGGTGGCGCAAGTAGGCCGCCAGCAACGGGATCTTCCAGTGCGGGACCTTCAGCCGCTGCATGATCTCAAGCGAATGGCAGGACCTGAGCTGCTCAAAGGTCTCAGGGTCGACGGGCCGCACGCCAAAACGCCGGGCGGCCGGGTTCCAGTTATCGCGCACCCAGCCCAGGCTGTCGGCCAGGGTTCCGTCGAAGTCGAAGATCAAGGCGCGGGGCCGGGTCATATCCGCTGTCCAAACCGGGATCAGGCGTCATTCTGACGGCGGCGCAGCCGGGCCATCCGCCGCAGGCGCTTCCAGAACCGGACCTTTTCGGCCTCGGGATAGGGCTCAAGGTTGCGCACAAACTGCTCGGCACAGGCCCGCCAGGAGAACTTCTCGGCATAGGCCCGCACGGCCTTGCGGTCGAGCTTGAGGGCTTCTTCGACGGCGACCTTGAGGTCGTTATCAAGCACCCCGGCTCCTGACCCGGGCACGATGTCGATCGGGCCATGGGCCGGGAACGCGGCCACGGGCGTGCCCGTCGCCATGGCTTCAAGGATCACCAGACCAAAGGTATCGGTCCAAGACGGGAACACGAACACGTCGGAGTCGGCATAGGACCGCGCCAGATCTTCGCCAAAGCGGGCCCCGGTAAACACGGCCTCCGGGTACTTGGCTTCAAGCTCAGCCCGCTGGGGGCCATCGCCGACGATCACCTTGGTGCCGGACAGGTCGAGCTTGAGGAAGGCCTCGATGTTCTTCTCGACCGCCACCCGGCCGACATAGCTATAGATCGGGCGCGGCAGATCGCCAAAGATCGGCTCCAGACCGGGGCGGAACAGCTCGGTATCCACCCCGCGCGACCAGGGCGAGATGTTGCGGATCCCATGGGATTCCAGCTCTTTTTGCAGGGTCGGCGTCGCCACCATCACCCGGCCCGACGGCCCGTGGAACCAGCGCATAAAGGCATAGCCCACCGCCAGCGGGATCGGCAGACGCGCGCTGACATATTCGGGATATTTGGTGTGATAGCTGGTCGTGAACGGCAGCTTCCATTCCAAGCACACCCGGCGGGTGGCCCAGCCGATCGGCCCCTCGGTGGCGATATGCACGGCCTCGGGCTCGAACGCCCGCATCCGCTCACGGATGTCCTCATAGCAGCCCAGAGCCAGCCGGATTTCCGGATAGGTGGGCATGGGAACGGTCTTGTACTGATCCGGCGAGATCACCTCGATCTCGTGGCCCATGGCGCGACATTCCGAAATGGTGCGGGTTAAGGTCCGCACCACGCCATTCACCTGAGGCTCCCAGGCGTCCGTCGCCAGCAGTATGCGCAAGGTCCATTTTCCTCTTGCTGTTCGCCGTAAGAGAGGCCGTATAGGGCCAAACTGAGACAAAAGCGAGCCAAGACACACCAGTCCGTGTTAAGATTATCGTCAACCCCCTGAGCAAGCCTGTGCCCAACTCTGCTGCGCCCAAAGATACGCCCAAGGCCCGCCGCACCCGGCGGCTGATCCTCGACACCGCCATGCGGCTGTTCGCCGAGCTGGGCTATGAGCGCGCGGGCAATGCTGCCATCGCTGAGGCCGCCGGGATCACGCGCGGGGCCATGCTCTATTATTACAGCACCCGCGAGGCGCTGGTGGCCGCCGCGGCGACCCATATTCAGGCCGCCCGCACCGCCCTGTTCGAAGAGGCGATTCGCCAACATGGCGGGGTCGGCGATGCGGTGGATCTGGCCATCGAGACCTATTGGCAGCTCCTGCCGACCGAACCGTTTCAGGCCTTTCGAGAGCTGGAAAACGCCGCCCGGCTCGATCCCAAGGTCGCCGAGGCCATCGCCCCGGCCCAAGCTGAGTTTGACGGCGCGGCCATGGGCCAATCGGTACCGGGCCTGATCCAGGCCGGGGCCGATCCCCGCTTTCAGGTCAGCCGCGATCTGGCCCGCTTTGCCCTCGAAGGGCTGCACCATGCCCGCCTCACCTACCGCGACCAGGAACGGGCCACGGCCCTGATCCGCGTGCTGAAACGCGCCGTGCACATGCTCAACCGCAAAGGCGACGTGCAGGACCTCTGGCCGGGGTCGTAGGGCGGGGGGAGCGTTCGCCCCCGCACGCATGGGCGTTATCAATGTCATGATAGGCTAAGCTGACAGGACGCCTCTGTTTTCTTTTGTGTTTTCCTTGACAAGGTGAATTTCGTAGGGCTTGCAATTAAAAATTGTTATTTGACGCCGTGGGGCGAGCCGGTTAAATTTTCTACATAAATAGATTGCTCACGGATTGATTTCAGATACATCCGTCGGGTTTTAGTTCATATGTATTGTCTTCGCGCAGCGAAGGTTTCGCTGTAAGTTTATGGAGCCTAGTCCGTGACGATAAAATTACCCCGCATGTCCGTTGGTCTTTTTGTGGGCCTTATTGTCGCTTTTGCTGTTTTT
>DAITMY010000011.1:0-19050 GCA_036834925.1 Asticcacaulis sp. | reverse complement strand
TTGATAGAATAGATGTGGGAAAATTATTTGCCAGAAAGATATAATAAATAAAATATAAAACAAAGTAAGCTGCCAATAGAATTAAATACACGCTCGATAAAGGCCAAAAATAGCTCTTAGTTAAATTAGTAGACTTATATAGCTTTACCCCACCTTTATCATACGTCATAGGGTAGGTCAATGAGGTGCGCACTATGTACCAAAAAACAATACAAGCAATTACAAAATATATAGCAATACCATAAACGCTATCGCGGCCTAAATGCTGTTGACGATCAATTACGCCCCAATATTTTAACAAATAAAACAACATATGCATAGCATAAAAGGGGATAATTATGAGTACAAAATTCAAAAGTTGCATACATAATGCCGCAATCAAGGATGGAATTGCGAGCAGCACATTCTTAAAGTTTAAATTTGATAATACAAGTCCACAACATAACGTAAAAAATAATGACATAAGGACTATAAACAAAAACCAGACTGCAAATCTCATCCACGTATATTGACCCAATGAAACACTTGAACTGTTTTCATTACTTATAAAATAACCTTCCAACAGCATGATAACTGCCGGATCAATCATTACAAAAGAAATTGAAAGCAAAAAAACTGCTGAAAATACTATAGCGGGACGCTTTCTAAATACACTTGCACCGAAAAATGCCACTTTAAATATTGGAAATGACAGTCTTTCACTCACAATCCCCTCCCGAAAAACTCAATCTTTGTATACAACGAGGCAACGCGCAAGAATGGTCGAAACACAACCCATGGCAAAGTCAAAGCGAATATCCAGCGGGGCTTTTGCAAGTCATCTGGCACTCGACTCAGAACACCTGCTCCGCCCCACGGTTTCTAAGCACGCGATAGGCCTCTGTAATCGTGCCAAGAGCTAATACGAAATATAGGACCGTCAATGCGTTTGCGGCCATGGTTGATGCCAAATTTTTTAAGGATAATAGATTATTAATTGATGTTGCTTGATATCCAATGGGAGAAAAAAGACTCTCAACCTTTAAACCTGCGACACTCACGACGCCCCATATTGCAACTGAAACAATAGATGCAAATATAACATATAAAACTGTTAATATTATAAACGAAAAAATAATATTTAATCCGCGACCGCGTGAAATAATATAAGCTTCTGCAATAGCTATTTTTTTCTCATCTATAGCAATAGGGTAAGCTAGCATAAGCCGCGCAAAGTTCCATAATAAGAATAATAAAGATACAAAAATAAATACTGCCAAACCAATTGCAGGAAATCCCGTTAGTTGTATTGAGCTTACACCCACCGCGCTAAACACGACAAGCATAACAAAACCCATGGCGAGCATTAATAAAGTTAAAATGAAAAAGATCGCAATAAAACGCAATTCATCAGGACCAAATTTCAAGTCCCCCAATTGCTTACGCCGTCCGGACAAAGACAGTCTGACAATAGATGCACATACAACAGCGTTCAGACCAAAAAGCGTAAAAAAGATCAGCCCCCAAACGAGGCCCGTTTTTGAGAAGAAGCGGACATATTCTTCTGTTGTTGGGTTTGCAATCGCGGAAAACCGCGTAATTTGCGCTTCATACCCCGTCGCAATCGAAATCCCGCTCAGGGCTAGATCACCCGCGAACAGGACCATTACCCACATCAGGGCCGACACGGGATGGGCGGCGAGCAGTCGAAAGCCTTCAAAGGCCACATCGACGACCGGAAAAGATTGATTTTTGCGCATATTGCCCCCTCCCGACAGAACCGCACTCAAGTTGTATTTTACACTCACCCTCTCGACAAGGGATGTCTTTGATAACCCTGACGCCAAGAAAAAACCCCGCCGGATATCCAGCGGGGCTTTTGTTTGGACGATGAGATCTTGGCCTCAGAAAACCTGCTCTGCGCCGCGGTTGCTGAGCACGCGATAGGCTTCGGCTTGGGCGCCATAGAACATCGCGGCCGTCAGGGTGTTAATCAGGGCCGTCCCCACAATGTAGACCAGACGGGCGGGATCATAGAGATCTTCAACCGCGGTGGGGAAGGTGTTGAACAGGGTCCCAACCTGTTCGAGGCTGCCGCCGGTCACGCCCAAGGCAATCACCGCCAGAATCAACGACCCGAGGATCGACACGATCACCGTGAGGATAAACACCAGAAGGTAGGTCCCCAGCAGGCTCCAGAAATGGCCTTTGCTCAGGCTCATGGACTTGAAGAAGACCAGCTTGCCTTCCGCGATCGACATCGGCCCGGCGAGTGACAGTTTAACGCTGAACCAGATAGAAAAGGCGGTGAGAAACACAACCGCCAGCACACCGACCAATGTCGCTGCACCGGTCTGACCACTGGCTCCCAATGCGCCCGCTGCAACCCCTAACAGGAAAGCGCCACCAAAAATGATCAGCACAAAGAACAGGAAAAACAGCAAATAGATGCCGATCAGGCGCAGCTCATCGCTGCCAAAGCTCAGCTTTGCACCCGCACCCTTAGACCCATTCAGGGTCACGCGGAACACCGAAGCCATGAACATCACGCCAAGCAGGATGCTGACGATGATCATGCCCGTGAGGATCGGGGCGGCCCCGGCATAGGCGTCAAGCAGGCCCTCGGGCGTACCGCCGCCTGACTGAAGCTGGGTCATAATCTCGCCCAAACCGCTGTAGGCCATGCCCACATAGGCCGCGCTAGACATCACCAGCATCAAGACGGCCCAGACCAAGGCCATGCCCGGGTTTTCGCGGACCAGACGGAAGCCCTCAAAGGCCACATCGGTTACAGAATAAGGTTTTGACATCAGAGGTCTCAACTTTCCAAATGATGATAGGCCGCCGACAAATAGCCGACACACAAGGGAAGAAGGCCCCAGATCAAGATCCCAAGGGCCGTAATGGATTGAAGCTTGGCCACGCCCAGCGGTAGGACCGACAGCAGAGGCGTCAACGCGCCCCAAAGCAGGGGCTGGAACACACCGACGAGGAGCAAAAGTGGAACAATCGAAACCAGCACCGCCCCGAACAGCAGCGGTAAGGCCGAATGATGACCAAGGCTCAGAGCATTGAGGCTGACGATCCGGCCCCGGGCCACACTGGCCACCGGCCCGAGCTTGAGCTTTGTCAGGATCCGCAGCGTGTGAAAGCCAAGGAAGGCGGCGAGGACAAACAGCACGAGCACCCGCCAGTCTGCACCACTGGTTTGCAGGGCTTCAAGGTCCTGGGCTTCGGCGGCCTGCATCAGGCCCATAACCTGCGCCTCGGGCGCGCGAAACAGGCCCAGCACATCATCGGGGGCCATGACCAGCAAGGACGCGATCAACACAAGCACCAGCGCGAACATGCCGATCACCAAGGCGGCAAACAGGCCGGTCAGCAGGCCTGAAAACAGGATTTGCAGCTCTGCGCCGCCAAACTGTAGCCCGGCAAAGCCCAGTCCCATCTGGCGCGCATCCCGCAGATTAGGCGACAGGGCGGACCGCGTCAGAGCGCCATAGGCCACAAGCGTCAGAACCGCCGTCACAAAACCCAAGACCGGAGCGGCATAGGCCGTATAGACCCCCAAACAGGCGGACAGCAAAAGTGCCCCAACGCTAAGGGACAGCAAACCCAGCGCCCCCCAAGCCCCGGCGATCTGGCGCGGCCAAGCCTTGAAGGCTTCTGATACCGCCTGAAATACCCACAGTTTACGCGCCATAGCCCCAGTTACCCTCAACGCCCATACGGCCCGGACAAGATCCGGTGTTCGCAGCCCCCACAGACCTTACGGAACCCAGAAGGTTCAGCCCGTCAACACATCATAACCAGAGATTAACGCAAGACTGTGACAACACGAGCATAGGGAAAAAACACCTGTTTGCGCGCGGCCCTGACGCAAAAGCCACACTTTATCCCGACACTGACCGCGTAAATCCGGGTTCCCCTTTGCGTGATCCCGCACTATGACGCTGTCATGTCCATGAAACCGATCCACATCATTGGCGGCGGTCTGGCCGGGTCCGAAGCGGCCTGGCAGGTTGCCCAAGCGGGCGTGCCCGTCGTGCTCCACGAAATGCGCCCCGTGCGCCGGACCGAAGCCCACCAATCCGACAGCTTTGGCGAGCTGGTCTGCTCTAATTCGTTCCGGTCGGATGACTGGGAATATAATGCGGTGGGCTTGCTGCACGCGGAAATGCGCCGCTGTGACAGCCTCATTCTGGCCTGTGCCGATGCCCATCAAGTTCCGGCCGGCGGGGCGCTGGCGGTGGATCGCGAAGGCTATGCCGAGGCCGTAACCCAGGCCCTGTTGGCCCACCCCAACATCACCGTGGTGCGTGAGGAAGTGACGGGACTTCCCCCCGCCGAGTGGGACAATGTGGTCATCGCCACGGGTCCACTGACCTCCGAGCCCCTGACTCAGGCGATCCTCGATGTAACAGGCGAGGACCAGCTCAGCTTTTTTGATGCCATTGCCCCGATCCTCCATACCGACAGTATCAATATGGATGTGGCCTGGCGCCAGTCGCGCTATGACAAGGAAGGCCCGGGCGGCGACGCGGCGGCCTATATCAACTGTCCGATGGACAAGGCCCAGTACGACGCCTTTATTGATGCCTTGCTCGACGGCCCCAAGGCCGAGTTCAAGGACTGGGAGCATGTCCCCTATTTTGACGGCTGCTTGCCGATCGAAGTGATGGCCGAGCGTGGGCGCGAAACCCTGCGCCATGGACCGATGAAGCCCGTAGGGCTGACCAATCCGCACAATCCCACGGTCAAGGCCCACGCGATTGTGCAACTGCGGCAGGATAATGCCTTGGGCACGCTGTTCAACATGGTCGGCTTTCAGACCAAGTTGAAGCATGGGGCGCAAGCGGAAATCTTTCGAATGATCCCCGGGTTGGAACAGGCCCAGTTCGCGCGTCTGGGCGGCTTGCACCGCAACACCTTTATCAACAGCCCGCGTCTTCTGGACCGCCAGCTACGCCTGAAAGCCCAACCGCGCTTACGTTTTGCCGGCCAGATAACCGGCGTCGAAGGCTATGTGGAAAGCGCGGCCATCGGCCTGCTCGCGGGCCGCTTTGCGGCGGCGGAGCGGTTGGGGGCGACACTCAACGAACCGCCGGAAACCACTGCGCTCGGCGCGCTGATCAACCACATCACCGGCGGGCATCTCGAAGGGGCCAAGTTCCAGCCGATGAATATCAACTATGGACTCCTGCCGCCGCTGGAAGCCCCCAAGGTTGATGATGCCGGTAAAAAGATTCCCCTGAAAGAACGCGGTCGGGCAAAAAAGCGTCTGATGAGCGTACGGGCGCTTGCCGATCTCGATCACTGGCGGCAAAACAAGATCTAAGACCGGATTGGGGCCGGACGGGGATACGGAAATGACCAACACTAGACAGGGGACCCGCTTGCGACGCGCGACCTTACTCGGGCTTACCCTCCTGGGGTCGGTGAGCTTGGGTCTGGCCGGATGCGAAACCAAGCCGAAACCGGACATCAAACCGCCGGTCGTGGTGATCCCGCCGCCCCCGCCGCCGCCTTTGCCGACGGTCGCCCTGCCGATCCGCATGTTCGATGTGAGCAAGCAAGGCCGCGCGCTCTATGTCATGGCCGATGACTTTGCCTATTGCGACCGCCAGACCGGGGCCGTGATCGTGGTGCCGCGCGGCTTTATCACCGACTTTGCCTCGGTGCCCTGGTATGGCCAAACGGTGGTGCGACCGGACGGTCCGGCGGCCCGGGCGGCGATCATCCACGACTGGCTCTATGCCATCGGCGAACGCGACAAGCGCAAGGACGCGGACGATATCTTTCTGCGGGCCATGGAGCTTTACGGGGTCAGCACCATCGAGCGCAATGCGGCCTACCAAGCAGTGCGGCTCGGCGGGGAAAACGGTTATGGCCTGTTGGCAGACTATGTCTTTACCGACCCACGTGCGCCCAAGCTGAACAACAACCCACCGCCGCCTTTCCCCAAGCCCCTGACCGGGGTGACTCGCGTGCTACCGGAATGCAAGGGCTTTGGAGCAATGCTGGCCACGGGCTGGCGACCGGATTATCTCAAACTGCGTCCCGGCGGTTTCTAAAGCTTTAGATACGCCCTGTGGCCACCGAGACGGTCAGCTTCAACCGCTGCATCAGCGGTCCGGGCGGCCCTTTCAGCCAGCTCTGCCACAGGGCCGCAGGCGCCACCCACGGGAAGGCCGCTTCTGGCAGCGAGCGGGTGTCCCGGCGGGCCACATCCCGCGCCTCTTGCAGAAACGAATCCAGACCCGCATCGCGCGGCATGCGCCCCTGCCCCACCAATCGGGCCAGCCCATAGAGCCGGGCAGCGGCTTGGATCGAATGCGGATCATGGCCCGGAGCCAAGATCTGTAGGCCCAACGCCGACAGGGCCACATCGCGCTGATCGACATAGGCGAGCGCAGCGTCGAGATCGGCAAACGCGCCCCCGCAAAGGTCCGTGGCCACAGCGTCCAACAGCGCGCTCAGCCAGACGCCGGACAGGCCATAGGTGCGCACGACCGGGGCCAGCGCCATAAGCGAAGGGTGATTGCCGCCCTCACCGCCCGCGATGAGGCTATCGAAGGCCTCTTGCCACCAGGCCAGACGCATCTCGCCCATCAACGGCTCGCGCACCCGGACCGGGATCTCCCACAGCGCTTCGACAAGCCCCAAGAGACTCTCGCAGGCCGTTCGGGCCGAAGGATCCGCGATAAAGGCCAGGCACAGACGGCGGTCGGTCTCAACGCCGCCAATGATCGACGACTGAACGGCAGAATCGGATGTCGGATCGGTTTCAGGCAAGGCGTCAGGGTCAATCACAGCAATACTCTTGCGGTCGGCTTCAGGCAGGGTGCCCGTGCCACCGGCTTATACTCAGCCAAACAGGGTCTGGTTCATGGCCATGGTGGCCAGCATCGGCAAGGACAGCAAGGTATTGATCCGGCTGAACAGCATGGCGGTCTTGGCGGCCCGAGCCTTGGCCTCAGCATCGCGCTCGACCATACCCAAGGCCACGCGCTGATTGGGCCAGATCACCAGCCAGACATTCACGAACATGATCAAGGCCAGCCACATGCCGAGGCCAATGAAGGTCACTTTGGGATCGGCAAAACCCGCATCCGCCCCCAGTTGCAGGGCCGACAGCAGATAGCCCCGCAGCCAGGCCAGCAATACGCCGCTGAGCACCGTCAGCAGCGCCGCCCATCGAAACCAGAACAGCGCCTCAGGGGCGATAAACTTGGTCACGGCGGGTTTCAGTTCGACGGGGATATCCGGCATCACTCGGATCTGGACGAAATTGAAATAGTAGAGCAAGCCAATCCACAGGATACCCAGTACCACATGCACCCAACGGGTCACGGCCTCGGCAAAGCCCCAGTCCATCCCGCCTTCGAAGGCTCCGGTATGGAAGCCGTAGCCTAGCACCACCACAAGCGCCAGCACGAGGCTGAGCAACAGGGTCGTGCGCAGATTTCCGAGGATTCCAGACATGACTATACCCCGCCAGTGGTGCTGAGCAGGGTATAGCCTATCCTTAACGGCTTTGCACCGGCGATATTAACGCGGCTTGAAGCCACCAACGTCGACCACCTCAGCCTCTTCGTCCGTCTCGCGAACGCCCCAGAGCAAGATGACGGGCGCGGCCACATAGATCGATGAATAAGTGCCGATCACGATGCCGAAGATCAAGGCGATCGAGAAGCTGAACAGGGCTTCGCCCCCCAGGATCGCTAGACCCGACAGGGCCATGACCGAGGTCACCCCGGTGATGATGGTCCGCGACAGGGTCTCGTTGATCGACAGGTCGATCATCTCGCCCAGAGGCATCTTTTTGTATTTACGCTTGTTTTCACGCAGACGGTCGAACACGACCACCGTATCGTTCATCGAATAGCCGATGATGGTCAGAAGCGCGGCCACCGAGGTCAGGGTGAATTCCATCCCCGTTATGGCAAACAAGCCAAAGGTCAGGATCACGTCGTGCAAAAGCCCAACAACGGCGCCGAAGCCGAACTGGACCTCAAAGCGGAACCAGATGTAGGCCATCATCAACAGGACAGCGAAGCCAAGGGCCATGACCCCGCCCACCAGCAGCTCACCGGAGACCTTGGGCCCCACGACTTCAGTTTTGCCGAAACTCACGCCGGGCATACCCTCCCGAATCTTCGCCTTGACCTGATCCACCACGACCGCCGGAGCCTTGTTTTCCGGCGTCTCAAAACGGACAAGTGCGGACTTTCCGTCACCAAAACCCTGAACCTGCACGTCACCCAAATCCTGCGATGACACGATCGCGCGCAGCTTTGCGAGATCAATTTGGTTCGGGTCTGTTTTAACTTCAATCGCGGTCCCGCCCTTAAAGTCGACCCCGCAGTTCAGGCCCCCACAGGGCGGGGACAAGGGATAAAGCGTTAGGAATAACGATCCGATCACGGCAATCACCGAAAGGATCGCTGCGAAGCCGGCAAAGCGTACGAACTTGAAGTTCGTTTTCTGTGGCAAAAGTTTAATCAGCGGCCAAGCCATGATGAATTCCTAAGCAATCGGGAGGGTCTTGGGGCGAGCCGTCTTCAGCCACACCGCCGTGAGGATCTGGGTCACCAGAACGGCACTGAACACCGAGGTGATCACCCCGATCGACAGGGTCCAGGCAAAGCCCCGAACGGGACCGGCCCCGAACATAAACAGGATCACTGCCGCGCCGATGGTGGTCAGGTTGGCATCGATGATCGTCAGCATGGCCTTGGAGAAGCCCGCCTCACAGGCCAGCACCGGATTGCGGCCCAACCGGGCTTCATCGCGCATCCGCTCATAGATGAGCACGTTGGCGTCCACAGCCATGGCCAAGGTCAGGATCAAACCGGCGATCCCCGGCAGGGTCAGGGTCGCCTGGGTGACGCTCATTGCCCCGATCAGCAAGAGACCATTGACCAGAAGGGCAATCACAGAAATCCCGCCAAACAGGAAGCCGTAAGCCAGAACCATAAATACCAGCACGCTTAAAAATGCGATGATGGTCGATATCCGGCCAGCCTCGACCGCATCAGCCCCCAGTTCGGCTGTGACCGTGCGCTGTTCCTCAACGATCAACTCGGCCGGAAGGGCACCGCCCTTAAGGATATTGACCAGCTCAGAAGCCTCACGAACGGTAAAGTTACCCGTGATCTGGCCTTGCCCACCCGTGATCGCCGACTGGATTGTCGGGGCAGATACCACTTCGCCATCAAGGATAATGGCGAAACGCTTGCCTATGTTATTTGCCGTTGCCGAACCGAATTTTCTGGCCCCATTCGAATCGAAGCGGAAATCAATCGCAGACTTTTGAAACTGATCGATCCCAACACTCGCATCCGTGAGGTTATCGCCAGAGACCAAGACACGCTTCTTCACAAGGATATAGGGTGGCTGACCAAAACGCTCAGCTTCCGGATAAGGCAGAAGCTCGGCATCCGCGGGGACCCGTCCGGCCAAGGCATCCTGGAGGGTCGTGTTCTCATCGACCATTTGGAACGTCAGACGCGCAGTCTGGCCAATGACCCGCTTTAATTGTTCCGGGTCGCTTTCACCCGGAGCCTGAACCACAATGCGGTTTGCGCCTTGACGCTGGATACTGGGTTCTTTGGTGCCGAGATTGTCGATACGGCGACCAACCACAACGATGGACTGGTCCACCGCCCGGGCAGACTCAAAGGCGATGGCCTCTTTGGTGTAGTTGAGAACAAACTTGCCGCCGACAGGATCCGAAATGATCACCGTGTTGACACCCGGACTGTTGGTCAGGGGCTGCGACAGCCGCCTGAATATCTTTTGCGCCTCCGTCACACGCGCCGGGTCCTGGATCGTCACGTGCACAGAATTTTCGACCTGAGCAAGACCTGTGAAGGCAATATCAGCCTTGCGCAGTTCAAGACGAACGTCTTCAAGCAGATTGCCCACGCGCTGTTTAATCAGGCCCTTGGTGTCCACTTCGAGCAGCAGATAGGAGCCCCCCTGAAGGTCAAGACCGAGGTTCAGAGTGTTGGCAGGCAACACCATCTTAAGCTGTTCCCGCACAGAGGCCGGCAACAGGTTAGGAAGGGATAGCCAAAGACCCAGAAGGGTCGCCAGTGTGACCAGCGTGACCTTCCAGCGGGAGAGTTCCATCATGGGTGGGGATCCGGAATCAATTGGCCAGGCCCCGAGATCAGGACCTGGCCGGATATGTCAAAAATCAGGACTTGGTATCGTTGGCAACCACGGGCGCGCCCTTGGTGCGGACCTCAGAAATCATGGCCTTGACCACGCGGATGCTGACACCCGTAGCAATTTCAACCATGCATTCGGTGTCTTCAACGCGGTTGACCTTGCCGACCACACCGCTCGACAGCACAACCTCGTCGCCACGTTTGACCGCCTTGATCATTTCCTGATGCTGCTTGGCGCGCTTTTGCTGCGGACGGATGATCAGGAAATACATCAGAGCAAAGATGGCGACGAGCGGCAGGAAGGTCATCACGCCGTCCATCGCGCCCCCGGCGGGGGCAGCAGCAGCGGCCGTCTGGGCATAGGCGGGGGTGATGAACATGCATACTCCTGTAGTGTCTGATCGGGCTCGGCCCGCATGGATGTATCAATAGCCGATCCGGCTCAGCCAGACGGCTCTGTTTGGGGGGAAGCTAAGGCCCGTCCCCGCCTTTTGCAAGGAAGGCCGCTGAAATGCGCTTATTTTCCCGTTTGAGGGGCGAGACCAAGCCCCACAGCCCCGAAATAGCCCGTCAGGGCAGCACCAGCTTCGGATCAATCGGCCGGGCTGCTTCCGACGCCGAAGGGGTATAGCGGACCTCGAAGTAAAGTTGGGGCGACTTGACAGCCCCCGTCTGCCCAACTGTACCGACGCTTTGGCCTTGAGAGATGGTCCGTCCGGTTTTAACCGCCAGACTGTTCAGGTGCGCATAGGCCGTGACCCAGCCATCGGCGTGTTTCAGCAGCACGATATTGCCCAGCTCTTTCACATCGGACCCAGCATAGACCACTGTGCCCCCGGCGGCAGCCTTGACGTCGGTGCCAAGAGGTGCCGAAATCAACAGGCCATCATTGCGCAAGCCGGTGCTGATGGGGCCAAAATTGCCCGTCACATTCCCTTTGAGCGGCCATTGGAAACGGCCATTGGCCCGGCGTGCCAGTTCCTCCGAAGATGGGAAGCCGCTTGCTACTGGAGCCGCCGGTTTGGCGGGTGTTGTGACGGGTGCGGACGGCGTCGTTGTCGGCGGCGTAACCGGTGTTACAGGCGCTTGCGGCTTGACCTGAACTGGGACAGGAGCCGGAGTTGGGGCCGGAGTCGGTGTCGGTATTGGGGCGGCTTTAGCGTCAACCTTCGGCTCCGCCTTGGCGATCTTGACCGGAGCGGGTCCCTTGGCGCGATCTTCGATCCCCTTATCGATTACGCCTTCGGGCAGCAGCACCTTCTGGCCAATCTTAAGGCCTTGATCAGGGGAAAAGCCATTGAGATCGTTCAGTGTTTTGACCGGCACGCCGAAGCGGCGCGAAACCCCAAAGAGCGTATCCCCGCCCTGCATCTCATAGGTCGAGCCGGCCACGACAGAGGGCTTAACAGTTGTCGGTAGCGCTGATGAGGGAAACGCTGGAGTTGGGACCGGCTGAGCTTGAACCGGCGACGGAGATCCAGCCAAGGGAGCCAGCGGCGCGGCCGTTACAGCACCGGACGGAGCGGTCTGGGGGGCTGAGGACACGGGCGCGTCGGCGACCGGCCCCGTTGGGGTCGCAGTGTTAGCCTGAGGTGCAGGTGCAGGGGGCGGCGGGGCGGACGGCAAGCGGCTTGGATACATCGGCCCTTGAGCTGCATAGCCACCGCAGGCGCTGAGCAGCGCAGCAGTTGCCGTGACCAGCAGCAGGTTCATAACCGAACGGCTCTTGGATACAGAACAGCGCACGCAAGCCTCACTTTCTATTCCGGACACACTCGGCAAACTCGGACCGAAGACCCGACCTCACAGAGAATCACCCCAAAGACGAAGGGGATGATCCCGCGTTTACCGTGTCGGAGCCAACCCCCTACGAGTGACATTTTCGTGGCCAGACAGATGAGAATTTGGGGGAAACGGCAAGATATCGCCTAAATGGGTCTCGCCCCCTACCCTAGCCCTCTGTCGCAGGGTCGATGAAGTTTTGTAAGAACTCTGGGCTTTCGTTGTCTTCGGCATCCACCGGATCTTCATCGGTCGGAGCCAAAGAGGGGTCTGGGATGACGAAATCCTGCGGGGCCGCATGCTCAAGCAAGCCCGCCGCTTTCATGTCGGCAGCGCCCGGCAGGTCGGCCAGACTGGCCAGCCCGAACTGCTCAAGGAACAGATCGCTGGTGCCATAGGTTACCGGACGACCCGGGGCCCGACGGCGACCGCGCAGGCGCACATAGCCTAGCTCCAGCAGCACATCGAGGGTCCCTCGGCTGAGGCCCACGCCTCGGATTTGTTCGATCTCAGCGCGGGTCACGGGTTGATGATAGGCAATGATGGCCAGGGTTTCGAGCGCGGCTTTGGACAGTCGGCGCGGCTCTTCGCGCTCCTCGACCATCAGATAGCCCAGATCCGCCGCCGTGCAGAACCGCCAGCGACCCGCCACACAGTCCAGCGCGACGCCGCGCCCGGCATAGAGCGCCTGTAGCTGGGCCAAGCCGCTTGGGACATCCGCCCCCTCGGGCAAACGCCGGGCCAGATCCGCTTCGGACAAAGGCCCCGCCGCCGCAAATAACAAGGCTTCGAGCGCGCGCACCAAATCGTCTTCGCTCAAAGCAAAGCCTCCTCGCGCGGACGTAAGCGAGACCGCAGATAGAGCTCGTCAAACAAGGCCAGCTGGCGGGCATCCAACACCCCTTCCTTGACCAGTTCCAGACTGGCGGAAAAGGTCGAGGCCAGCATGGACTTGCGCGACGGTCCACCGGTCTCCAGGGGTTCAGGTGCAAGGTCTCCGAGACCGGTCCAGTCCGCCAGCTCCGGCAACTGGGCCCTCAGGTGGTCGCGGGCTTCTTCGAGAGAAAAGGCCTCCACCCGGCGACCGGGATCATAGTGGCGGGCCACCTCGCGCCGTCTCTGGGTGACATAAGCGCTCATGAGATCAAACACCGTAGCATCAACCCGGCGAGACGGTACGATCAAGGTCGCTTCTGGATCCCCGCGACCAAACACATCCCGGTTCAGCCGGGGTCGCGCCATCAAGGCTTCCGACGCATGACGCATGGCTTCGAGCTTTTTCAGACGAAAGGCTAAAGCCGCCGCCATCTCTTCGGCAGGCGGCTCATCGCCGGATCTGCGCTCCGGACGGGGCAGCAACAGCCTCGACTTGAGATAGGCCAGCCAGGACGCCATCACCAAATAGTCCGCCGCCAGCGAAAAGCGTTGCTGGCGCGCCTCATGGACAAAGGCCAGATATTGCTCGGCCAGCCGTGTGATCGACAGCTTCAGCAGATCGACTTTTTGCGTGCGAGCCAGCGCCAGCAGCACATGCAAGGGGCCTTCGTAACCGTCGAGATCCAGCACCAGCGCCTCGTCCGGGGCGATGTCTGGGGTCTGGGCGCCCTCAAAATCTAGCCGGGGCTGAAAACTGTCACGCATCGGGCCTTAGCCAGCCGTGTCCGCAAAGGCCGCAGCAAAGGCGGCTTTGGCCGCTTCGCGGTCGAACGGTTCCGGTGTCCGAGGTAAGCGGGCCAGAGCCGCTGCGGCACGGCGAGCCGCTTGACCTTTTAGGCGCGGCACTTCTGCAGCAATCGCAGTCATTTCTGCAGGATCCCCGTTACAGTGCAGCACCACGTCACACCCTGCCTTGAGCGACTTACGGACGCGCTTGCCAAAGTCACCGCTCAGGGCCTTCATCGACAGGTCATCCGACATCAAAAGGCCGTCAAAGCCGAGAGACTCACGGATGAGCCGGACCGCTTTTTTCGAGGTGGTGGCCGGGGCCTTAGGGTCAATGGCGTCATAGACGACGTGGGCGGTCATCGCGAGCGGCATGTCCGAACAGGCGCGGAACGGTAGGAAGTCCACCGCCTCAAGTGTTTCAAGCGGTGTATCCACGCGCGGCAGTTCAAGGTGACTGTCGGCCCCGGCCCGACCGTGACCGGGGATGTGCTTGATCACCGGCAAGACCCCGCCCGCCATCAGCCCCTCACAGGCCGCCCGGCCCATGGCGGCCACGACTTCGGGCGTCAGGCCATAGGCTCGGTCGCCAATCACGTCGTGCGCCCCCGGTTGGGGCACATCGAGAACTGGCACGCAATCAACATTGATCCCAAGATCGTGCAGATCCGCTGCCATCAACCGCGCGCCTAAGCGCACAAGGCTCTGATGATGTTGCGGATCTCGCGCCACGGCACCGTATTTGGCGCCTGCGGGATAAACCGGCCAATGGGGTGGACCGAGCCGCTGGACCCGACCGCCCTCTTGGTCGATCAGCACCGGCGCATCCGCGCGGCCAACGCAGGTGCGTAACTCAGACACCAGCGCCCGCACTTGATCCGGCGTCTCGATGTTGCGGCGAAACAGGATAAAACCCCAAGGGCCGGCATCCCGGAAGAACGCCTGCTCATCGCGCGACAGGGTCAGTCCCGCGCAGCCATAGATCGCAGCGGTGGTCACGCTTAGCCGTCCTTACTTGACGAAACAGGATTTGCCCGAAGACTTCAGGGCATCACAGAAGGCCTGAGCCCGTTCTTTGGAGCTGAACCCGGCAAACGAGGTGCGATAAAGCGTCTTGCCGTCGCGTTCGACCGGCTCAACCCGCTTGCTGGCCCCGGCGGCAAGCGCCCCAAAGGATGACGCCAACGCCGCATACTCTGCGTCTGCGATGGCTCGGGTCGAATAAGCCCCGATCTGAACCATCGCCGGTCCGCTGCTGACCACACGCGCCTCAGGTTTCGGCTCGGGCTTTGGTTCCGGTTTCGGCTCGGGCTTAACGTCCGGCTTCGGATCCGCCACGGGCGATGCCGGGGCCGTATCTAACGGAACCGTGGTCGCAGGTGTCCCCGGGGTCGGCGGCGGCGGGGCAATCGAGACCACTTCGGCCGGGCGGGTTTGCGGCATTTCCGGTCCAGGCGCAAACGTCGGGGTCCCTTCAGGCTTATTGCCCTCAAACACGTTGAGGTTTGCGCCTTCTTCAAGGGGCTGAGCTTCCTCGGTTGGGTCCATCTTCACCGGCCCAACGGGCTGGCCCACTTCCTCAGGCACACCTTTGCGACCATTCAGTCCCGAATTGTAAAACAGGATCACGGCCAAAATCAGCACCAGCAGGATGATCCCACTGGCGATCAGGGCTAACGGCGCCGGCGCGCGCGGCGCGGGCGGCTGTGTATGGTGTTGAAAGCTCAAGGGCTCCTCCGTCTGGGGCGTATAGGCCCCGCGCTCCTGATCAGACATGTCATACTCCCTGTCGGCCAGCCGGGTTCCAGTACGACTGTAGGGAACGATGTTCCCGGCAAGCCGGACCGAATCAGATTTCAGCGCTTAACCATACGCGCACAGCCCGTCAAAACTTAGACCCGCTGGTAAGTTTTCCGCGACTATGGCCCCTTTGCCGCAGGGAGATCCCCGGCCCACCTAATCCGGGCGCAAGGCCAGATCCAGATTGAACAAGCGCTTATGCTCTTCGATGGCATAACGGTCGGTCATTCCGGCAATATAATCACAGATCACTCTTGCTTTCCCGGCCTCATCCTTCGTCCTCTGACGCTGATACCATTCGGTCGGCAGCACATCCGGCTCAGCGCGGAACAGGGCAAACAGCTCCGACAGGATCCGCCGCGCTTGTGAGCGGGTGCGATTGACCCGGTAATGGCGATACATGCGCTCATAGAGAAACGCCCGCAGTTGAGACAGATCCTCCAGCATGGGGGCAGAAAAGGCCACAATCGGCAGGATCATCAGACGCACATCTTCGGGGGATTGAACCCCGGCGGCCTTGGCGCGCCGGTCGGTTTCCACCAGCACGTCATCGACCATCTGGCCAATCATGCGCCGCACCGCTTCGAGCCGCAGCATGGTCGGCGAAATCCCCGGCCACTCGGCCTCGACCTCGGCCAGCGCCGGGCCGATCAGCGGAATGTCACGCAGGTCCTCGAGGCTGAACAGGCCCGCTTGCAAGCCATCATCCACGTCGTGGTTGTTATAGGCGATGTCATCGGAAATCGCCGCCACCTGCGCTTCGGCCGAGGCAAAGGTGCCCAGCCGCAGGTCCCAGTCCCCGCTGTAGTCATTGATGGCTTGCCAAGAGGGTTCGTGCAGCTTGTGCGTGACAGGCCCATTGTGCTTGACGACCCCTTCTAAGGTTTCCCAGGTCAGGTTCAGACCATCGAAGGCCGGATAGCGCTCTTCCAGCTTGGTCACCACGCGGAACGTCTGGACGTTGTGATCAAACCCACCCCATGGGGCCATGCATTTTTGCAGCTCATCCTCGCCCGCATGGCCAAACGGCGGATGGCCGAGGTCGTGGGCCAGGGCAATCGTTTCCGCCAAATCCGTATCCAGCCCCAACGCATAGGCCAAGGAGCGAGCAATCTGGGCCACTTCGAGCGAATGGGTCAGGCGGGTGCGGAAATAGTCGCCCTCGTGGGCCACAAACACCTGAGTCTTTTCTTTCAGGCGGCGAAAGGCCGTGCTGTGAATGATCCGGTCACGGTCGCGGGCAAAGGGCGTGCGGGTGCGGCTTTCCTGTTCGATAAAAAGGCGTCCACGCGAACGGTCAAACCGTTCCGCATAGAGCACCAAGGCCGGGCGCTCCATCAGACGCTCTAAAGGCTTTTCTGCGGATCGGGACATCGGGCACTCCGGGACGGGACAAGCAACAAAGCCGAGACTCACCCCGGCATGATGGCCTGATAATGGGTCGCAGCGCCACGCGAATAAAGACCTTATCCAAGACCAAACACGATTTTACCCCCCACAGGCCCTTTTCGGATCCGCCCGTGCGCCTCATATAGGGGGCATGATGACATCGACCTCTGTCTCTTTGACCGCTGGCGCTGCGGCGCGCCTCAAGGCCCTCAGTGCCGAAGAGGGCCGCCCCGTGATGCTGCGCGTGGCCGTCAATGGCGGCGGCTGTTCCGGGTACCAGTACGATCTGGCACTGGTGCACGACGCCGAGCCCGAGGATGTGGCCATCGCCTATGATGGAGCCACGGCACTGGTGGACACAGTCTCCCTGCCCTACCTGAACGGATCCATCATTGATTTCGTCGATGAACTGATCGGGGCCCAGTTCAAGATTCTCAATCCCAACGCCAAATCCTCTTGCGGCTGCGGCGTGAGTTTTTCGCTCTGAAAAATGGGTCCACAGCAAGATCGTTCATAAAATTCCCCTCTACAACCCGGTCAATCATAGGTATTGTTCTGCGCAGAAACAACAGCGCTGACATGGGGGCGATCAAACGATGGGACATATGAACATAGGGGCTGTAGGCCGTCTGGCCTTGGTAATGGCCCTCAGCTGTTGGGCCGCGCTGCCTGTTACAAGCCATGCCAGCACCAGCCCCAAAGCCGACGAGTCACTCTCGCTGCTAAAAAAGACCAACAGCGTTCAGATTTGCAATAATCAGGACTGCCTGACACTCGAACGATCGAAAGCCCACGTGACGGTCGAGGCGGTGAGCGGCACCAACATTCGCCACCTCAAAAAAGGCGACCGGATCCTCAGCGTCAATCAACGGCCTGTGCGCGAGCCTCAGGATGTATTTGACATCGCCCGCCAGTCATCGGCCCCCATGCTGACGCTTGTCGTTCAACGCGGCAATAAGACCCTCACCCTGACCGAAAAGAATGATGCGCCGTTTCGGGTCACCGTGCCGCCCATGCCAAAGGTTCCCCCCGTCCCGGCCCAATGATCCCACCGCGCCCGCTTGAGCCTTTGCCCTCAAGGCCTTAGCCTTGGTGCAAAAGGAATCGCCATGCGTATCGCCACTTGGAACGTCAATTCGATCAATGCCCGCCTCGAGACGGTCCTCAGCTGGTTCAAGGACGTGGCCCCGGACGTGGCCTGCCTTCAAGAATTGAAGTGCATCGACGAAAAGTTTCCGCGCGAAGCCTTTGAATCGCTGGGCTATAATGTCGAAACCCATGGCCAGAAGACCTATAATGGCGTGGCCCTGCTGTCGAAGTTCCCGCTCGAAGACATCCGGCTCGGCCTGCCCGGCGACCCTGAGGATGAACAGGCCCGCTATATCGAGGCGGTGGTGCTCGCCCCCGTGCCGGTGCGGGTCGCCAGCCTTTATCTACCCAATGGTAACCCGCTCGGCACCGAGAAGTTTTCCTATAAACTCGCCTGGATGGACCGGCTGATAAACCATGCCCGCGACCTCTTGGCGCTGGAGGAGCGCTGCGTCCTGTGCGGCGATTACAACGTCATCCCCGAGCCCGAGGATTGCTATAATCCCGCCGCCTGGATTGACGATGCCCTGTTCCAGCCGGAAAGCCGGGCGCGGTTTCGCACCCTTTTGAACCTCGGCTATACCGAAGCCCATACGCAGCTTAGGGAACCGGCGGGCACCTATACGTTTTGGGATTATCAGGCCGGGGCCTGGCCGCGCAATCACGGGATACGCATCGATCACCATCTGCTCTCGCCCCAAGCCGCCGACCGTCTCAAGGCAATTACGACCCACAAAGACGCCCGCGCCATGGACAAGCCCTCGGACCATGTGCCGGTCGAGATCACCTTGGCCGACTGATGGACCAGCTCGTCCGCACCCTGATCTGGTTTGCTCTGGCCGCCGCCCTGTTCACGGTGATTGCCAAGGGACTGGGCTGGTGGCTCGAAGACGCCCGCCGGATGCGCCGGACCCTGGCCAAGGCACTGGGCAAGCTGCCCGACGCCGAGGTGATGGACTTTACCCACGGCAAGGCCGCCGCCCTCGACTTTACCCGCGGTGATCTGGCGGTGCTGTGGGACCGTTCCGGCAACGGCTTGGTGTTCGGCTTTGACGAGATCGACGGGGCCGAACTGATCATCGACGGCAAGGTGGTGGGCCGCTCGCAACGGGGGGAAAACCGCCGGGTGCTCGACGAGACCTTTTCCGGGGCCAGCCGAGTCGTACTGCGG
>DAITMY010000010.1:0-19962 GCA_036834925.1 Asticcacaulis sp. | reverse complement strand
TCGTAGGGGGTGGCACCGCTGGATGGATGGCTGCGGCGGCCCTATCCCGGATCCGTGACGGGCGACCGGTGGCGATCACGGTGGTCGAGTCGGAGCAGATCGGCACGGTGGGTGTCGGTGAAGCGACCATACCGCCCTTTCTCGACTTTAATCGTCTCTTAGAGATTGACGAGCGCGAGCTTCTGTCGGCTGTGCAGGGCAGCTTTAAGCTGGGTATCCAGTTCGTGAACTGGGGCCGCAAGGGGGACAGTTATCTGCATCCCTTTGGCAATTATGGCTATCAGATCGAAGGCGTGTCTTTTCATCACCTCTGGCACACCTATCGCGAATCTGGGGATCCGCGGCCCATACAGGTCTTTAACCTCGAGACCATGGCCGCTCAGTTTGGCCGCTTTGCCCGCAGTGAGGATTACAAGCAAGAGGGCTTGCCGCCGGTCAATTACGCCTATCATCTGGACGCCGGACGTTATGCCCGGTTCCTGCGTCGCTATGCTGAAAATCGCGGCGTCGTCCGAAAAGAAGGCAAGGTGACGGATGTCGGGCTTGATCACGAAACGGGTTTTGTGACGACGCTTAGCCTGGATGACGGCACGACTCTTAAGGGCGATTTCTTCGTCGATTGTTCTGGGTTCCGGGGCCTCCTGATCGAACAGGCTTTGAAAACCGGCTATGAGGACTGGAGCCACTATCTGCCCTGTGACCGGGCTGTGGCCTTGCCCTGTGTGCGCGAGGATGGCAGCGGACCCTTGCCCTATACCCGCGCCACGGCCCATTCGGCGGGCTGGCAGTGGCAGGTGCCGCTACAGCACCGTAACGGCAATGGTCACGTCTATTGCAGCAGCTTCATGAGCGATCAGGACGCGCTCGATATCCTCGTCAACAATATCGCGGGCAAGCCAGGGGCCGAGCCAAATTTCCTTCGCTTTGTCACCGGTCGGCGCAAGAAATTCTGGAACAAGAATGTCGTCGCCTTGGGTCTGGCCTCCGGGTTCATGGAGCCGCTGGAATCGACGTCGATTCACCTGATCAATACCGGCATCAATAAGCTGATTGCCCTGTTGTCCCTTGATGGCGTCAGCCAAACCCAAGAGGATGCGTTTAACCGGCTGACCGGTAAGGAATACGAGCGGATCCGCGATTTCCTGATCCTGCATTATAATACCACCGAGCGCGACGACAGTGCGTTCTGGGATCACTGCCGGACTATGGCCATTCCCGATAGCCTTAAGGAAAAGATCGACCTGTTCCGTCGTAATGGACAGATCTTCCGTGAGGACGACGAGTTGTTCACCGAAACCAGCTGGGCAGCGGTGATGATGGGTCAGGGGATCAAAATGCAAGGCCACAATGCTATGGCCGACCGTCTGAAGACGGCTGAGATCAAACGCGAACTCGACGGTATCGAGCAATCCATCCGCTACGTCGTCCAGCATATGCCGACCCATAAGGACTATTTGCAGTCTTACTGCCCTGCAGCGATGTCGGACATAAAGTAGAGACGATTGATCGGGTCAGCGAAGCGTATAGCAGGCCAGAGGGTAAGGTCGCGACAGTTCTGTTATTCTACCTTGTGCGAGTGTCGCTGGATCGCCTGTAGAAGCGCTATGCAGATCAGGCTGCCCAATGCGGGGAGCACAAAGGTGAAGCCCAATATGGTGTCGCGCGAGATTTGTGTGGCGGGGGCGAGCTCGTAACCGGATGTGCTCATTGCCAAGCCAAAAAGACCGGCTCCCAGTCCCATGGCGAGTTTTTGCGAAAAAATCGCCCAGGCAAACAGTTGCCCACTTAGAGGCAAACGGTATTGCGTCTCCAGCTCGGCCGCTGCATCCGAGATCAGGGCCCAAATCAAAGCATAGATCCCGCTTAGTCCTGAACCCGCTATGGCGCTGCTCAGCATCAACCACGCGAGATTGGGGCCGGTGGTGAGTGTCCCGAAGACCCCGAGGAGGAAACCTAAGGCACTCAGGGCATGCGCCCACTGCATCGTGCGGGGTTTAGAGCCTCTTGGAGACAGATAAAGCCACAGAGGCAGGCTGAGGATCTGTCCGGTCACCATCGCGCCCAGGAGCCAGGACGCACTGTGGGCCTCCCCCAGCCACTGGGTGGCAAAGTAAAGGCTCGCCTTATTGAACAGGGGCAGGAAAAGGGCCGCGACGGCGCCAACAGTCAGGATCAGGACCGTGTTTGAGGCCTTGAGGCCTGCCAGATGTGTCCTCGGCGTGGCGGCTAACCGTTGATCCGTGTGTCTGTCCCACGCTCTGACCGCCAGCCACGCTAAAAGAATTGTTCCGCCGCCGATCACGGGCAATAGGATCATGAGGGCCGTCAGGGGGGTATCCTGTAGCGGTGAATCCGGTGAAGCCTCGCGGACCAATCCCGGCAAAACGGCGGCCAAGGCCAGGGTTGCCAAAGAAGAAAACAGAAAGCGCAGGATCGCGACGCGGCCATTGTCGGTCACGGCGGCTGAAATCTGCGTCAGCAGGGCATTGTGCGACAGGTCCAGACACGCATAGCCCAACCGGAATAAGGCTAAACTTAGGGCGATCAGGGCGACAGGGGCGCTCAAGCTGGTTAAGGCAAAGAGAGCTATAAAGCTCACAACGGCCAAGAGGGTCCCCAGTAGGATCAGCGGACCGTAGCGCCCCATTGGGGAACGCAACTGGTCTGCGAGCCGTCCAATCCAAGGATAAAGGGCGGCATCTAGGACCAGGGACGCGAAAATCAGGCCCCCTGCTAGGGCTGCGGCAAGTCCCAGCTGTTCCGTCAGCAGATACATCAGGGTGATGTCGACTGTGCCCCAAAGCAAGTTCTTGCCAAAATTGCCTGAGGCGTAGGCGAGCAGGCGAGGGGGTGAAATTCGCATATCGGGCATCGGCATGGGGCAT
Organism: Asticcacaulis sp.; assembly: GCA_036834925.1. Lineage (GTDB taxonomy): Bacteria > Pseudomonadota > Alphaproteobacteria > Caulobacterales > Caulobacteraceae > Asticcacaulis. The sequence continues at coordinate 17,077 of DAITMY010000010.1, read as the reverse complement.
CCTTATGCGGGCTTGTTGAAGGGGTGATGACGCTCTGGTCTCGCTTAGGGCTTGGGTTTCCGACGCATGCCATTGACTTTGTGATTTACACCCTTATCAGTGCAAATAAATAACTTATCGAGATTAAATGTTTTGAGCACGGCAAGTGAGGCTATATGAAACTGCATTCATTAGGGGGGCTGGCGTGCGCGTTGTGGGCGGGTGTGGCCTTGGCCGCGCCACCATCAGAGCGTCTGAATAATGTTCAGTTCATAGGGACGCATAATTCCTATCACATCGCACCGGACCGGGCGGTGCTGCGGACCATGCTCGATACGCACTATGCCGAAAGCCCGGAATGGCCTGCGACGCGATTGGTTCCGGCACTGGACTACACCCACGATCCGCTTGAGACACAGCTGGACATGGGCCTTCGGGTCTTTGAGCTAGATGTGCACGATGATCCGGACGGCGGGCGCTACGCCAATCCCGGATTTCTGAAAGCGTTGCCAGAGCCCATTGCTCATGCGATTGATCCCGTTGATCCAGACGGTGAACTTCTTAAACCCGGGCTAAAGGTGTTTCACACCGCCGATACGGATGTGCGCAGCCGCTGTTTGCGTTTCACGCGGTGTCTGGAGATCCTTCGGGATTGGTCACTCGCCCATCCGGGGCATATGCCCATCATTGTCCAGATCGAAACCAAGGAGAGCCGCAAGCCGCCCTTGGCCGGGGCCTATGAGTCCAAGGGTTCAGCACCGTTCGAGGCCGAGGCGTGGGGGCGATTGCATGCCGAAATCGAGGCGGTCTTTCCCAGTGAACGGATCTTGAGGCCCTCTGAGGTTCAGGGTGATTATCCGAGCGTCAATGCCGCCGTGCGCGCGCGGGGCTGGCCAACGATTGAGGCCTTGCGTGGGCGGGTCATCTTCCTGCTTTTGGATGATCCGAAAAAGCAAAACGAGTATGCGGCCTTTACGGCTGGGGCCGTGACGCCGCTTTTGTTTGTCTCGCGCTCCGAGCAGGATCCGGCCACAGCTTGGCTGATCCAGCCCAAGCCCAAGGTCGAGAAGATCCGGTCGTGGGTTCGTCAGGGCTTTTTAGTTTATACGCGCGCGGATGCGGGTGGTGAGGATTCTGCTCGGGATATGGCCAAGCGCCGGAACGATGCGTTTGTGAGTGGCGCGCAAATGATCTCGACGGACTATCCTAAACCGTCGGCGCGAACGGGGCCCTATGTCGCCAAGTTTGCAAGCGGTTTTGTCCGCTGCAATCCGGCCCTGAAGGGGATCTGCCGAACGCAGACCCTTCAGGACGCCCCAAAAAAGCGTGAATAGAACGGCAGGGCGGCCGCGCCAATCAGACCGGCCTGCGGCCCCAAGGACGAGGCGATCACGCGCGGCCGAGGCAGCATGACGCCCTCATTGCAAAACTGCTCATCATCAATCCGGACCACCAATTCCTGTAGGATATGGTGGGGAAGGCGCCCCCCCACGATCACCGCTCTGGGGTCAAGCAAGCGGGCTGTGATCCAGAGTCCATCGCGCAATTGACTGGCGGCTCGGTTGATCCAGCCGCGCAAGGGCGCGCAGGTTTGGGGCCGCAAGTCGTCGAGATCGGCAAAGTCTTGGGCCTTGACCCCGTTGGCCCGAAGATATTCAAACAGATCCTGTCCTGATGGGCGCGGCCGGTCATTGGGGAACTGAACCCCAATCAAGCCGGCATTGCCGTTGGCCCCGCGATAGAGGCGCCCATTGAGGATCAGTCCGCCGCCAATCCCGTGGCCGATATGGGCAAAGAAGTAGTCATCGATTGTCTGGCCGATCCCCATCAATCGCTCACCCAGTGCCGCGCTGGCGGCATCGTTTTCGACAAACACCGGGCAGGGAAGGTCGGACTGAAGCGCCGAACTGATGTCGTCGCCCCGGAAGCCCGGAAACAGGGCGTGGGCATTGATCCGCTTGCGATCCTGAATGAAATCTCCGGGCAGGGCAAACCCAACCCCGCTTAAGCGCTGATGCTCAATCTGGTGGTCGCCGCAGAGGGTCTGGATTTCCTGGAAAGCCAGGCGGGCCACGTCGCCGGGCGACTGAACATCCGCCTTGATTTGTTTGTGGCCGAGCAGCGCCCCGCCGAGATTGATCAGCCCCACCTGAACCTGGCCGGTCGAAAAATAGACCCCGGCGGCATGGGCCGCCTCGGCCCGGATCATCAGCGGCCGTGCAGGCTGGCCGCGCCCCCCTTCGCGGCGGACATCTTCGGTCAGAAGCCCTTGCTCGCTCAGATCTCGGGTGATCCGCGTCACGGACATGGTTGAGAGCCGGGTCAAGGGCGTAATGTCGACCCGCGCAATTGGCCCGTGCCGCCAGATCACATCTAGGACTTGGCGGTCGCTGTCGCTCAAGGAGAAGGAGTCAGTCATAAACTGTGCTTATTCCTAACATGGCGATTTGGAAAGTGAGTTATTAATTATCAAGTTGATATTAAATGTGTCACAAAGCCATGTTAAGTCTTTTCCCTGAGCGGATGGGATAGCCGCGTATCAAAAGGGATAAGGCCATGGGGAAGTTGAATTTTACGACGGACTTAAAATCGTCCGCGAAAACCGTCACGGGGGCGTCTGGCCTCGCGTTGATCTGGGCTTTGGGGGCGACGGCGGCTATGGCCCAGTCTTCGGGTCAGGCGACGCCTGTTGTTAATGCTGAGGCACCCGTCGAGGAAATCGTTGTCACGGGCCGTCGCAATGTGGCGCCGTCACTCGTCAGCCTGCGTAAAGACCAGCAGGCCGTTGCCGACAGCCTGACCCAGGCCCAAATAGAGGCCATGCCGGACACCACTCTGGCCCAGACGCTTGACCGGATTGTGGGCGTCAGCTCGGATCGCGGCTTTGGCACTTCCGAAGGCCGGACGGTTACGATCCGGGGCTTTGATGCGCGCTATAATTCGATGACGGTCGACGGGGCTCCGGTATGGAATTCGAGCCGCAATAACCGCGGCACGCAACTGGATGTGTTCCCGTCTTCAGTCGTCGCTCAGGTCGACGTGTTCAAGACCGTTACACCGGGCTTGGATGCCAATTCCATCGGTGGCCATGTTGCCATGCGCACCTTGCGCGCCTTTGACGGGGGCACTCAGCCCTATATGCGGGCCCGCGCCCTTTATGGCGTGAATGATCAAAGCGGCAAGCAAAATGACTCGCGTCCGGCCTTCCGTGCCGAAGCGGGCGGCAAGTTCACCTTTGGGCCGGGTAACAACTACGGCATGGTTCTGGGAGTCGATTACCAGCAAAACGAATTCTACGATAAGGTCAGCGAAGTCACAGGCTATTCGCCGCTTAATGGTGTGGATGTCCTGAACGGCAGCGGCTTCCGGGGCATTTTCCAGCGGGAAACCTCGACGCTCTCGGCCTATGGCAAACTGGAAGCTCGCGCGACTGACCAATTCTATGCCTTTGCCTCGCTGAGCTATTTCGATGATCGCCGCGAAGAAAACTGGAACCGGGGTGGGGTGTTCACTGCCGCCAACCGCGTCACCAGCGCCACGCAGGTTACGGGTATCTTTACGGGTGCGACCGCCGAGCAATATTTCGAGACCTATGACCTCAATCGCAAAACCGTCCAGTTCGTCACGGGCTTTGACTATCGCCTTGGTGCCCTCAGCGCCCTGACGGTGCGTGCCTCTTACCTGGACTATGACCACAACGAAGCTCTGTTCCGTTCGGAACGCTTCCAGCTTGGAGGACTGGCTGGGGCCTATCAAATCAGCGACACCGTGCCGGGCTTTGCGCTCAATGCCGATCCGCGCCTCAGCAACCCAGCCAGCTGGGTGCACCGCACCGGTCGGGATGCCTTTGATCTGCTGATCCCGCACCAAGACAAGGTGTCTCATTTCCAGGCCGATTATCGCTATAATAGCCACGCCAAGTCGGAGGGCTTTGGCTTTGAATGCGGCCTTTATGCCCGGCGTCTGGATCGCTCCCATGACCGGACGACCCACAACTGGCGTCTGCCCGCTGGACGGGTCTATACCCTGGCCAATGCCGCGCGTCCGGGCCAGACAATCGATGGGGTCAGCCCGACCTATATCGATCACAAGGCCTACCGTGATTACATGGCCGCCAACGGAACATTCTCACGCGCGACCGATGATGCCTCGGACTATACCCTCATCGAAGACGTCTTGGCGGCCCACGCCACAGCGATCTGGGACTTTGGTGACCTGCGCCTGCAAGGCGGGGTTCGCGTCGAAAAAACCCAGTTTGAAAATGCGACCTCGGATACCCGTTCGGGCAAGCTGGCGGCTGAGGTCCGCAAGGTGGACTATACCAACTGGCTGCCCAATCTCCAGGCCAGCTATGATTTCGGCACCGATGTGCGCTTGCGCGCGGCGGCCACCCGCACGCTGGCCCGTCCGGACTTCGCGGACTTTGCTTTTGGCCAGTCGGTGACGCTCGATGGCAATGGCTATCCGGTGATTGCCGGGGCCAACCCGCGCCTTGAGCCGCGGATCGCCGACAATCTGGATCTGAGCCTTGATTGGTACCGGGACGGCGGCTTTGTCTCGATCGGCCTGTTCCGTAAGGTGCTGAAGGACGAAACCTTCCGCCAGCGCCGTGAAACCCGCAATGCCGCCGGGATTGTCACCCTGACCGAGACCATCCCGCTCAATACCGGTGACGCCCGCGTCAACGGGCTTGAGGTCAGCTTTGTCCAGGACCGCTTTGATAACCTGCCGGCCCCGTTCGATGGTCTGGGCCTGTCCGCCAACTACACGCTGCTGCAAGGCAAGTGGGACGTGGTCTTTACCGATGGCTCGACCCGTTCGGTCGGCGGTCTTCGTAACCAGCCCAAGTGGCTCGCCAACCTCAACCTGACCTACAATAAAGGTCCGTTCGAGGCACTGCTGGCCTATCGCCTGCGCGGCCGCACCTTTACCGGGTCCTTTGGCACCACGGCGGTGGATGACCAGTGGGTGGACGCCTATGAGCGCCTTGACCTCAGTGCCAGCTATGACCTCGGCGGCGGCCTGAAACTGACTGGCCAGGTGCGCAACCTCTATGAGGCCGACTGGATCGAACAGTCGGGCGTCAAGTCAGACTCCCTGCGCGCCGCCTATAACCCGGGACGTACGCTTTGGGTCGGGGTCACCTACAAGCCGAAACTGTAGTAAGGGCGCGCCCCCGCCTGTCACGAGACAGGCGGGGGCAAACTTACAGCGTAAGTACTTCTCCACCCAAGGTTTATGACATCCCATCCGGTGCCCAAGGAGGCCATCATGAAGACCAGATTGCTCTCGGTATGCGTATCCGCGCTCACACTGCTATCCGCCCAAGCGGCGATTGCAAACAATTGTCCTACCAATATGGTGGTCAGTAATGGTTGGGATATCGTCAAAACCCGGGATTTCGCTCTCTATATGGGGTCTCCGAACAAGCAGCTGATGCTGTGCCTCCATCGCGGCCTACATGCAAATTATGATGATGACCGCTCAAGTAGTTATTCTTCGGTGACAAAGGGAGTTCCGGATAATAGTTTCAGGGCCATGAACAATGGCTTTCGATACGCGCCCTGCATCGAAGTTGATGTAACGGCTAGAACGCTTGGTGATGATGGAGTATCGGGGGCGGTCCTGGCCCATGAAACGCTGGCCAACCGTATGACAACATATGGCAACGTTATTTTTGGCAATAATGTTAGTTTGCCAAGTAATTGTTCCTTTGATAGAAGAGACACAAATACTACTTATATTGCGCGGTGCAAAATAGCGCCTTTATATGATCCGGCCACAGACACTTTCCGCGCCCCCAACGCTGGTGAGCGAATTCCTTTCCTTGCGGATCCGGCTGCTGTAGAAAAAGGGCTTCAAAAATCGTTTAGCCATGGTTATTTGCGGACGGTATATGATCAATCGCAAGGTGTGACTGCTGATCGCATCCCAAAATTGAAATCTTTACTAGATTGGGTTAAAGACTGTCGTAAAGTTAATAATTCTATTGGGTTGGTTGTATTAGACATTAAAACTGCTGATACCATACCTGTTGTTTACAATGAGATAAAAGATTATATTAATAAGTTGCCTCAAAGTGAAAGTAGTGCTTTTGCGAGGCACTTTTTTGTAAAAACAAAGCCATGGAAGATGACTAAGGCAACTGACAAGCCTCAAGAAGCGAATTGGTTAGCAGATTATTTAGATAAGTTTTATGCCCTTGGCATTCCCTCTCAAGATACCATTGTGCAATCAGGTACGAATAACACTAGTGGTTCTGAGCCGCTCAGTAATGATTACATGTCTGTCAAAAAATTCTATGATAATCGTGTCACAAATAGAAAAGGTCAGTTTGCTTTCGAAATTGTCGTGCCCGGTACCAGTCAGTATGACCCGATAAGGTCCGGAAAGTTAAAGTTGAAAATGCCTAATGGCTGTTACTACACGTCTACAATTGATAGAGATTTGTCTTCAATCAAATCGATGTCGGACACGTGTAATGCTTACGCTAGGTCTGGTTCAAACCGGACATCGGTGCCACAAATTTGGGCGTGGGTGCCGCTGGAGGATGGTCGGGCGTCAAAATTGATCCTATCCGATGGGACTTCCGCAATTAAATCACCGGCAAGTCAATATATATCAGAAAATGGTAAATATCCCTTCGGAATAGCATCTGGTAAGGGGGATCCGATCCCATTTGTTAAAAACAAAGATGATCAAGAACGTAATAACAATTACGTCACGGATGTTATCGGGGCGCGTGCGATTACGATCGATAGTATCTCTAAATTCCAGACGATGTTCCCAGGCTATACAACAAGTCAGACTTACTTTGGCGCAACCTCGCCGATAAAATAAGGCGAATTCCATAGTTGGCTGTCTGCGCAAGGCCAATCCCCGGCCTTGTGCGGATGCCGACGGCTCGAAGGATGTGGCTCCACCGCAATTTCCTTCGGCAACCCTCAACTCATCCGCCCCGGAGTGATCCGGGGCGGATTTTTTTGCGCGCTCGCAATCAGGCAATCTATGGTCTTGTCAGCAAGTCGCCTAAGCGTGCGCGTTCGTAAAAGCCGAACCTTGTCTGGTCGAAAAAGCTATAGAAACGGGTACTGTCCCAACTGAAGACCCCAAGGCTTCATTGAGGAGTCTTAGCCCCTCAGAGCAGTTGAGGGCTCCGTGACATCCTGCGGGTCTGGTTGATGCTGACGCAGTGCGCGATCCCGATGCGGTCTGGGGGCGGCTGATCCTGTTGGGGGCCAAGATTATCCAGACGGATAATCCGCGCGAACTGCATGAGTATCTGATCCAAAGGGCGAAGGCGAAGAGTCCGAAGATGCCTTAAGTTGCGAGGGCTTTGCGGCGGAGTTTTGAGTACAAAACTGTCAAGGCGAGGCAAAGCGCGGCCGTTAGAAGCGGCCCTGAGGCCATGGTCTGGATCAGGGTTTTGAAGTCTTCTGCGCGACGGTAATCGATCTGACTAAGGACAAACCCTAGGGCAACGGCTGAACCGGCCTGCGCCATTTTTGAGCAAAAGGTCAGCAGTCCGAATTTTAAAGTCGCCGACGCGGGGGAGGCGGCGGCGCTGCGGGCTAGAAATGACCAGATTGCCGTCAATAGACCGCTCGATGAAACACCAAACAGGCTGGCAACGACTAAGGCCCCAAGGCCCCCGGTAGGGGCAATGACCATAAACGCCAAGGTCGACATCATTAAACAGAGCGCAGCAATGCGATACAGTGTCAAAAGCTGTACCTGGCGGGCCACTTGCATCCAGGCCAATTGCCCGATCACCTGACCAAGGGCTGCGGCGACCATGAAATATTCAAGGCCCTGATCGCGCGGGGCGTAGGCAACAAAATAGGCTTCAAGCTTGGTGAAAAGCGGCACGAGGCCTGAGTAAATCAGGATGGAACCCAAGGCGAGGTAAAGGTCCGCACGATGAAGGGATTGCCCATCTGCCGTGTTCGGGACCGCTGTTGGTACAGGGGCTTCTGTGGAATGATGGCGTAACCGCCACCAGAGAAATCCAGCCGTTGCGAGGGTCACGGGTGTCAGGCAAAGGGCGAACAGAAAAAACGCCTCGGCCCGTTTTACCGGGGCGACGCTGGTCAGCCAGGGGGCGAGGGAGAGGGTCACGATCAACAAGGATGCTCCGGCCGCCATATAGCGTACGGATGCGGCTTGAGTGCGGCCCACATCATCACGCGAAATGAAGGCGAGGATGGTATTCTGTGGGACATCCAGACACGAATACCCAATGCGAAAGGCAATCAGGCTAACGACCGCAATGACGGCCCGTATGTCTTGCGGCCAAAGGAAAAGCGAGGCAAAGGCCAGAAACGTCGTACAGGCGACAAGGGCTCCGAGGGCCTGTGCCTTTGCGGCACTCTCTAGGGTCCGAACCCATCGCCCCAAACGCGCCCCGATGCCGAGATCAAACAGCGCATTCAGGATCAAGGATCCGGCCAACAGCGCTCCCATTGCCTTAGGTGAGAAGCCCGCGACCTCGGTCAGATAAAAGGCAAAGAACAGGGCGCTGCAATGCCAAAGCAGGCTCTTGCCAAAATGGGCCGCACCATAAGCGGTTCGACTGACGGGCATTGGCGGTCGTCCCCACGTAATCCCACGGCTCCGGCAAAGCCTTATCTGATCTGAACGGGTTTAGGCGAGCCTTTATCCATTCTCAGCGCAGGTGGGGCGGGGTAAAAATGAATCGCGACATGGGCAAGGCCGCAGCCCCAATGGCCGTTGCGCGGGCATCGGCTTCCGCAGCGATGATTTTGGGCGCCGGGCGTCCCCGATGGCGGCGCTGGACCGCATCAAGCTCGGCCTGAGTGATCCTGGCGGCCACAGCAAGGCGCTCTGCAAGGCTCGGAGGGATGCGCCCGCCAATGACGATGGTGCCGACATCAATTGTCTCGATAATGATGCGAGACAAGAGACGAATTGAGGGGGCCGCTTTTGCGATCCAGGTCTCCACCCCTGGCCAAGCGACATCAAATCGCGTCACAAGATCCTGCAGATCCTCTGTCTGGATACCTTTGTCCGATAGTTCCGAGCGTAAACTTTCAAGGTTCGGGACAAAGGCGCCGATAGCATTCAGGATCGCGGCGAACTCACCCGCATTGCCGGTCTGGCCTCGCCACAGGCGACGATCCAGTATGATGCCGCCACCGAACCCAGCGGCGAAATTGACATAGGCAAAGCTTGGTGTGTGCCGTCCGACCCCGAGAAGGCTCTCGCCCACAGCTGCTGCGCTGGCGCTGTTTTCAATCAGGGTTGGCAATGAAAACGCCGCTTCCAAGGGCTGATACAGGTCCACCAACGCCCAATCATTGAGCGGTTCCGCAGGGTTCAGGGTCTGATCCTTGACAAAGAACGCAGCAAGCGCGAGGCCCGTGCCAACAAAAGCGCGCGGGTTCAAGCCTTGTTGACATTGGTCTTCCAGAAACAACGCCGCCTTGTCGAGGATATCGGACCGCTTCATGCCCTCAGCCGTGATATCCGCACTGGCCCTTATCGCGCCTGTCATATCCATGATCACCGCTTGCGCTCTGTCGGTCATGACCGAAATGCCTAGGGTATAGGCGGCGTCAGGGTTGAGCTTGACCTCATGGCTTGGCTGACCGCGTCCTGCCGCAATCGGCGCGCCAATCTGTAGCAGTCCCTTAGACGCCATGTCCTCGGTCGCTCTGAAAATGGCGGGCCCTGTGAGACCCGACGTGCGGATCAAGGCCGCCCGGCTCATGGGGCCCTCATCCCGAATGAGGCGGAGGATGTCCCGTTCACGATCGGTCAGATCCGCCGCGAAAGCGGGGCGCTTGAGATCGCGCAGGGCCTTGAACTTTAAGGGGTCTGTCTTGCTCATGATGAACGATAGCTCCCTGACCGCATCGGATTTGTCAACAAAATGCCTGTCTTGTCATAATAATATCATGCAGAATGATATATATTCACGGGGCCGAGAGTTTTTCAAGGATTAGGGGATAAAATGTCTGGCACAATAAAACCGATCGCCGCGCTTCTGGGCGTTATGCTCGTTCCGCTGGTCACAGAGGATGTTCAGGCGCAGAACGTCAATGCCGATGCGGCGGCGGCCCAAACCGATGGCATCCAGGAAGTGGTCGTCACGGGCTATCGCGCCTCTGCCCAAGCGGCTGTGCGCGCCAAAAAGAATGCCGAGGTGGTTCTAGATGCCATCAGCCAGGACGATATTGGTCGGTTGCCCGATCTCAATATTGTGGAAACCGCACGCCGCATCACGGGGCTTTCGACAGTGGGCGGGCTTGATCCGACCAAGAGCCGCGACATTTATCAGCGGGTCACGATCCGCGGTCTTGATCCGCGCTACAACCTGATCACCGTTGACGGTGCCCCCTTGGCTTCGAGCGAATGGACGGTTCGTGGCGCGCGTCTGGAGCAATTCCCGAATTCTCTGGTTTCGCGGATCGAGGCGATCAAGACGGTTACGGCGCAGTTTGATCCCCACGCCTTGGGCGGGCAGCTGAATATCGTTTCCCGCAGCGCCTTTGATACCCGCAAGTCCGTCTTCTTTGCGGCCAATGCCAGCGTCGGCGAAAACTCGACATCGGGCTCTTTCCTGAATGACAAGAAGCGCAATATCCGCGCGGATGCGACCGGATCGATTGTCTTTGGTGAGCGCGACCAGTTCGGTCTGACCGTCTCGGCTGAGTATCAGCAACTGTGGTCGGCCGTGAACTCCGAATTGCCGGGCGACACGAATGGCAATGGCTGGACCTACTATACGGCGTCCGGCTCGCAGACACCGTTCGCCAGCCTGTCACGGGATAATACCCTGGTTGCTGTCCGACCGCAGGATTTCCGCTTTGACAACCAGCGGTCGCGTTTCAGCTTTAATTCCAAATTCGAATATCGTCCAAACGCAACCGACAGCTTCTCACTGTTTGCGGGCTATTACGAAGATACGGACGAAGAATTCCGCGCTGAAATCCTGACAAGCCCGAATGGCAATCCGACGAACGTCACACAAAACTCTGGCCGGGTGCCCACTGGCAACTTGCAACAAGGTATCGTCAAGCAACCCCAAGAGCGCAAGACGGTTCTATTGACGGCAAAGGGGGACATGCAGCTTTCGGACAGTCTGGATGCAAACTTTGTCGCCTCGTACTCTAACGCGACCTATGACGAGCAGCGTGTTTTCCAAAAATGGGCTTCGACCGTGGCCCCGGGTCGCGCATCGTCAACCGCTACAGCTAATTTTGGTTATAGCTACATTATTCAGGATGGTGCGCCAGTTGCCACGCACAACGCGGCCAATCTCGGCGTGGATCCCAAGAACTATCAAGTTCTCTATGTTCGGGACGTTCGGCGTGATGCCGACAGCCATGTCGCTTTCTTGTCCGGTGAGCTTGAGTATAACGCCAACAAGGATGACCGTGGTTTCGGCGCTCGTTTCGGGGGAAGCTATACCAAGACCCTGCAGAAATTTGGCGTGGGCTACAGCGAGCTCACGGCGGCCAATGCTGCGGCTCAGGCGCAAATTGGTGGCCTGCAGAACTTTATTTTTGATCGACGCTTTTCGTCGCGCGATCATGCGATTGTGCCCTATTTGGTCATTAACCCGGATGCCGTCCTGGCCTTTGTTGCGGCCAATCCGGCCTTGTTTGTCGCAACCGATCAGCGCGCCAACAATTTCGCCGATGATTTCCGCGTCGTTGAGCAGCTTACGGGCCTCTATGCTCAGGGCCTTTACCGCACGGATCGTCTGAATATCGTCGCGGGTCTGCGCTTTGACCAGGCCAAGGTGGACGCCCAGACCTATCAGGTTCCGACGGTTACCGGATCCACGGCTTATGAACGTGTTAATCGAAAGAATGACTACAGCTACATTCTGCCGTCGGTTCTGGCGACCTATCAGCTGACCGACACGATGCGTCTGACCGGCGGGATCAGCAAGACCATCGGGCGCCCAGACTTTAACCAGTATGCGGCCCGCACGACCTATAGCATTGGGACTATACCGGGGACTCTGACGATCAACACCGGCAATCCGGGTTTGAAGCCGCGTGAAGCGACCAACTACGATCTGTCGTTTGAATGGTACCTTCCGCGCGGTGGCCTGTTCTCTGCGGCGGCATTCCGCAAGGATATCGCCAATGAAATCTTCACCGCGAGACAGCAGGGGCCGTCGACCACCTACCTTGGTACGACCTATAATGACGTCACGCTTAACACGCCGCTCAACTCGGCCAAGGGCTATGTGCAAGGTCTTGAGCTGGCCTACAGCCAGGACAACTTTGTGTTCTTGCCGGAGTGGGCCAAGGGCTTTGGGGTCAACACAAACCTGACGCTTTTGGACGGATCGTTTGACCTTCCGGTCAGTGCCGGGGGGCAGGCCCAAGGCCAAGGCGCAGTCCGCAAGACCAGCGGACTGATCCAACAGCCGGACTACATCATGAACGCGACGCTGTTCTATGCGTCGGGTCCGTTTGAAGCGCGTGTGTCATACAACAAGATCGGTCGGGCTCTGCAGCAGGCCAATCAGGACACGCCCGAGCGTGACCTCTACCAAGAGCCTCGCGATCAGATCGATTTGCAGGCGCGCTGGTCCTTCAATGATCGCCTTGATGTGGTCTTCCAAGGGCAAAACATCACCGAAGAAGCCTTTGAGGTCCGTCAGGGTCCTGGCCGGGCTTACCTCAATAACCTGTTCCCGGTTGGATCGGTCTATTGGGCGGGCGTGAGCGTGCGCTTCTAAGTCTCAAACAACGCGACTTGCCCTGCCGAACTCCAGTTTCGGCAGGGCTTAGCCTTTTAAAGGGAACACCATGCGTTTTCTGACAGTATTGACGCTCGGGCTCGCGCTTGGCCTTGTGACGTTAGGCCATGCCCGGTCACAGGATGAGCGCGTTATGGTCTTGCTCAAATTTATGCCGGAACTGGGCCATCCGGCGCAGAAGGCCATTCAGTTTGTGCCCGAAAGCTGCCCGACCTGTATTCAGCGTCACGACCCGGACTTTGAGCAGTTCAATAGCCGTGAAACCGTGTTGCAATTTGAGGTGCCACGGGGGCGATCCCTCGAATTGGGGTTCGACGCACCCGCAAGCCAGACCCGTCGCGTGATCATCAACGATACGGACTTGCCGCTGCGCCGGGACGGAAAGCGACTTTGGATCAGTATCCCGCCCTTAACGACACCGGCCACTTGGGCTCCGGCGCTGGAGACCGATATTGTCGAGACCGGCATGGTGTTGCGGGTTGAGTTAGCGGATCCGGCCCGCCGCGCCGGTGCCTATGCCGACGGCCGGTTTCCGGTCCTTGAACGTCAGGCCGCAGACAACCTGTCTTTTGCCATGCGCGAGGTCATTCGCCGCATGGGGCTGGGTCAACAGGTCGCCCAAGAGAAGACCGGTCTGATCATGGTCATGGGCTTCGATACCAATAATCCCGCAGGTCACAGAGACGCCCCGCCCCATGTTCACATGCACCTGCGCTGGCCCAACAATGTCGGTACACAGATTTCACACTACTACTTGAACGACCAAGGTCTGTTGACTGAAAACAAGGTGGGGGTGCGGGGGCTGCAAATGCCGCAACGCCGCTTTGGTCCGGGGGAAAAATTCACGACCATCGATAACAAGGGTCAGCCTGTTTACGCCCACACGATCACCCAAGAAGGCTATTTGCTGATTGAACGGTCCCGTGACGCGGCAACGTGCCTCCTTAAGCCCCTAGAACACGGTTTCCAGTCGGGCGTGCAAATGGAGTGCGGGCCGCTGGGCAATGCCCGGGTAACGGTTCAAAACGATTATCTTGCTGGGCGTCTTGTCGTGAGAACCGGGGATATCCTGGAAGTCTTCCGCTATGATCCCGATACGGGCAAGCTCACGTCACCGACGGAGGAGCCGCCCATCCCGGTCTCGGTGCGTAATCCGGAGTGGTAAGATGCCTCTCAAGCGCCTTGTGTGGTTGTCGGCGGGTTTGTCTGTGGTGTTTGCGGGGACCTGCCTCGCAAACCATCCTAAGCCTGCAGAGATTTATCTGTTGATGGGCCAGTCCAACATGTCTGGACGGGGCTCTATCGAAGAGGACAGCACAGGGGCGCTGGTGCCGGATCCGCGAATTTGGGTTTATGCCAATGACGCAACCCTCAAGGTCGCGGCCGAGCCGCTGGATGATGCCCTGGGGCAGGTTGATGCCGTTTCAGTCGATCAGAACCCCGGCGTCGGTCCCGGTATGGCGTTTGCCAAGGCGATGATCGCGGGTGATCCGGGTCTAACTATCATCCTTGTACCCTGTGCCAAGGGCGGTACGGATATGAGGGCGTGGGCGCCGTCATATGCGCGATCAACCCTTTATGGCGCTTGTCTTGCGCGGGCTCGCACCGCTGCACGCTTTGGCGCGATCCGGGGGGTATTGTGGTATCAGGGCGAAAGCGATGCCAAAACGGTTGAGCAGGCTCAGGCATGGCCTGCTGCCTTTGAAGCCTTGGTGGGGACCTTGCGGCGGGATCTGGCCCTTAATGACCTTCCATTCGTTGTTGTCTCACTGGCAGATCCGCCACGGGAGGGGCCTTATGCAACCCGTTTTCCGCATTGGCGTCTCGTGCAATCCGCTCAGGAAAATTTGGCCATGCCTGGTGTGACCGTCGTGCCGGCTGCGGGATTGCCGCTCAATCCGGATCAATTGCATCTGTCGACCGCGGCTCAGATTACGCTGGGGCGGCGTATTGCAGCGCATTTGGACTCAAAACCAAAATAATAGCAGGCCGTTATCGTGGTTTGCTCTGATCCTCGTAGATAAAAGCGTCAAGACTGGTGCGGAGACTGAAGTGGTCGCGGATCGTTTCGCGGCAATCCCGCCGTTCCCTGAAAAGAGGTGCGCCGTGCGTAGGTCGCTGTAACGTGAGGGGTTTGCGATTGAAATAAATCTCGAAAATTCAGTGATTTGTTGAGAAGTATGGCGGACAGAGAGTCCGCCAACTATATGTTCCCCCTCGACCGCACGCATTCAAAATACTTATATAAAACAGCACTTTAAATGGATGTCGTGTTCACGTGTGTCGCTCGCTGTTGCTGGCTAACCGCGACTTGCGCTGGGGTAGCTGCTGGGGTAGGACGGCCTCAAGGAGAGGCCAATGAGTAAATTAACGGACAAGGCGGTTCGGGCGTTCAATACCCCGGGCCGGTATTCAGACGGGGGTAATCTCTACCTTCAGGTCGGCAAGACCGGCTCGAAATCCTGGCTGTTCATGTATCGCTGGGAGGGGAAGCAGAAGGAAATGGGCCTGGGTCCCTATCCTGAGGTTTCATTGGCGGTCGCCCGCCGGGAAGCACTCAAGCTGCGAGAAAGTCTGAAGAACCCCGCCAACCCCCAAGATCCGCTGGCCGCGCGTCAGGCGGCTCGGGCAGAGGCCAAGCGTATCCCAACCTTTGGGGCCTTCAGCGAGCAGATCATTAGCAGCCTTGAGCAACAGTGGCGCAATCCCAAGCACCGGCAGCAATGGCGCAATACCCTGGCCCAGTATGCCGGTGCCCTGGCCGACAAGCCGGTGGACAAGATCACCACGGAGGATGTGCTGAAGGTGCTGCGTCCGATCTGGACGACCATTCCGGAAACAGCGTCGCGTGTACGGGGACGGATCGAGAAAATTCTCGATGCTGCCCGCGCCATGGGCCATCGCAGCGGCGACAATCCCGCCCGTTTGCGGGGCCATATCGACCACCTCCTGCCGAAGCGGCAGAAGCTGACGCGAGGCCATCACGCGGCCATGCCCTATGCTGAGGTTCCGGCGTTTGTCGCGGACTTGCGTCAACGTGACTCGACGACAGCCTTGGCCCTTGAGTTTCTGATCCTGACGGCGGCTCGCTCTGGCGAGGTGATGGACATGGTCTGGAGCGAAGTGGATTGGTCCAACACGGTTTGGACTATTCCTGCCGAACGGATGAAGGCCGGTAAGCTCCATCGCGTTCCCCTGACGAAGCGGGCGATGGACATTCTGCATAGCCTCGCCCCCGCGCAGGGGGCCTATCCTCCCAGTGTCCCCCTGTCTGAGCGCTATGTGTTTCAAGGCCAGAAGCGCCGCAAGGGCGGTGCCATCGGGGGGCTCTCTGTCATGGCCTTGACCATGCAGATGCGGCGCATGGGCCAGGGCCACGTCACGGTTCATGGCTTTCGCTCAGCCTTTCGCGATTGGGTTGGCGATGAGACGGACTTTGCCCGGGAAATTGCCGAAGAGGCCCTGGCCCATACGCTCGGAAACCAGGTTGAACTGGCCTATCGCCGATCGGACTCGCTCGATAAGCGGCGACGACTGATGGACGCCTGGGCCGCCTATCTCAACAATGAGAGCGCGGCCTGACGCCCCTTTAACCTCGCAAACCTCAAAGGCCCTCCGCAGCGTCCAGGACGCGGCGACGGCGGAGTCTGCCTCAATCCCAGCTATTGAACGTGGAGACACCCATGAAGACCTATCTGACCGACCGCCAGCTGAAGATCATGATGGACGCAACGCCCTATATAATCAGTAAATATGCCGCCATGGGACTGATCCCCGGGGCGCATCTTGTGGGCAAGAGATGGCTGTTTGATGAGGCGGAAATCCGCACTTGGCTTGAGGCCAACAACTCGACCTGTCCGGTAATGCGGGCGGCCTTGAAAGCTTCGGAAACTCCGCGTGAATGGTCACGCTATGAGCGATTTGTGTCTCACGCCAAGGTCTATATCGGCAAGCTGAAGGCCGATAATCGCAAACTGGTGGCCGAGCTGAGGAAGCAAAGGCCCGCAGGCCCGGCCACAAAGGGGGGCAAGGTTCAGTGAGCATGGCTCCGCTTCTGGTCGATAAAGGCGTCAAGACTGGTGCGGGGAATAAAGGATGAGGAACCGATCTTGATTTTCTGCAACTCGCCGGAATTGATCAGATCATAAATCTTGGTCCGGCTAATTCTTCCCAAATAGAGACAGGCTTGCTCGATGCTAAAGAGCGCTTGTTCAACAGTGTAGGTCTGCGTCATGGTGATCTCCTGTGTGTGGCAATGGCATACAGGCGAGATCATTTGGGCATCAAGTGCTAAATGGTCACTTCCACTAGATAATAGCGGCGAAAACTGAAAATAGTGATGACTTCTACTAGATG
>DAITMY010000009.1:0-20140 GCA_036834925.1 Asticcacaulis sp. | reverse complement strand
GTGCCGCGTTCTGCGCCCCCTTAAAGCCCATGGCAATAATGTACAGCTCAGAGCTGTCCGCCCGGCTGGCCTTGGGCTTCACGTGGCGCACTTCAGTATAGGTGACCCGCAGACGCCGCAACAGGTCCGCCGTCTCGCCGCCCTGGAACGCCTTGGTGACAAAAGTCCCGCCCTTGGCCAGATTGGCCTCAGCAAAGGCCATGGCCATTTCGATCAGCACTACAATCTTGATGTGGTCGGTCTGTTTATGGCCAACCGTGTTATGCGCCATGTCCGACATGATCACGTCCGGCGGCCCATCTAGCATGGCCAAAAGGCGCGGCCCGACCTCCGGATCGGTGAAATCCGCCTCGATCATCTCCGAGCCCGGGATTGGATCGACGGGCAGGAGATCGACCCCAACCACGCGGCTAGCGCCTTGCTTGAGCGCGACCTGCACCCAGCCGCCGGGCGCACAGCCCAGATCCACGACCCGTTGTCCGCGCCGCAGCACGCCATAGCGCTCGTCGATCTCGATCAGCTTAAAGGCTGCGCGCGAGCGCCAGCCCTCGGCCTTGGCCTGGACGACAAAGGGGTCATTCAATTGCCGCTCCAGCCACAGCTGAGAGGACAAGGTCCGCATCTTGGCGGTCTTCAGTTTGGTGTGGCCGATGCCGCGCCCGGAAGCATTGCCCCCCTTAGGCGGGCGGACCATCCGGCGGCGTTCTTCATTTTCGCTCATTTTCGGAGTTTACAGACGTTCGTCTCTGGACAGAAGCCACTTTTGACAGTTGGTGTGCCGGGAATGCTCAGGAGTCCGTGATTCCTGTGGCAAACTGATCTAAACATGGAGCCGCAGATGTCTGCCGATCTGGAAAACACCCTAAACCTGACCCTCTCAACGGGTGACGTCACCATCCGTCTGCGCCCGGACTTGGCGCCCGGCCATGTCGCCCGCATCAAGGAACTGGCCCGCGAAGGCTTTTACGACGGGATTGTCTTTCACCGCGTGATTGCGGGCTTTATGGCCCAGGGCGGCGATCCGACGGGCACCGGCTTCAATGGTTCGGGCACAAAGCTCAAGGCCGAGTTTTCCAACGCCCCGCACGTGCGCGGCGTCTGCTCTATGGCTCGTGCAGCCAGCCCGGACTCGGCCGACAGCCAGTTCTTCATCTGCTTTGACGATGCGCGCTTCCTCGACGGTCAATATACGGTCTGGGGCGAAGTGACCGAGGGCATGGATGCTGTGGATGCCCTGCCCAAGGGTGAGCCGCCGCGCGAACCGGGCAAGATCGTCTCGATGAAAGTTGCAGCTGACGCCGCCTAAGACAGAACAGAAACAGCCTCATGCGCACTGACTCGCCTCTCAGCCTTGATGTCGATCAAGAAAACCGGATCCTGTTCTACAGGCTCTACGGAACACTCGAAGGGTTCCGGGTCAGTGCGCTGATGCAAACCGTCCTCGATCCCATAAAGGATCCTTGGAATTTTGATGCCATTACCGACCTGCGCCGCTTTGAAGGCAGCCTGTCGGTGGCAGACGTCGAGGCCATGGCAGAAGACTGGTATGCTCGGGTCGGCAACAAGGATGCGGGCCGTCGAACCGCGATTGTCACCGATAATCCCGCGACCTTGGCACGCCTTCCCCTGACCCGGGGCTTGTTTCCGGGTCGGATCTTGACGGTCGTCGCCAGCCTTGACGAGGCGCTTGACTGGATCCATGAACAGCGCGCGCTTACCCCAGAGGCTTAAACCGATATGGGAGGCTCTTGACGCCGTCAGGCCGACAGGTGAAAGAGCAAGCATGTACACCCCGCCCCCTGTTGCCACTGACCTGCCCCTTAGCGCCTTTGATTTTGAGCTTCCGGACAGCGCCATTGCTTTGCGCCCCGTCGAACCGCGTGATCAGGCGCGTCTGTTGCTGATCGATCCGAATACGGACCGGCTTGAAGACCACCACGTCTTTGATTTGCCAGACTTTTTGCGTCCGGGCGATGTTCTGATTGTCAATGACACACGGGTTATTCCTGCCCGCCTAAACGGCACGCGGACGCGGGATGGATCAAGCGTTGCCATCGAAGCCACCCTACACAAACGCGAAACGCCCGACACTTGGGTGTGCTTCATGCGTCCCGGCAAGCGCCTTCGGGTCGGGGATACGGTGCAGTTTACCGGCGACCTCAATGCCGAGGTCGTAGGCAAGGCCGAGAGCGGCGAGATCACTCTTTGCTTTGACCGCGCCGGGCCGGATCTGGATACGGCCATCCGTGAGACGGGCCATATGCCGCTGCCGCCCTATATCGCGGCTAAACGGGCCGAAGATGCGCGTGACCAAGAAGACTATCAAACCGTCTATGCCCGCGAAGACGGATCGGTCGCGGCCCCGACGGCGGGCCTTCATTTCACCCCCGAACTGATCGAGCGTCTCAAGGCGCGCGGTATTGGCTTTGAACAGGTCACGCTGCACGTCGGGGCGGGGACCTTCTTGCCGGTCAAGACCGATGTGGTGCGCGAGCACAAGATGCATGCCGAATATGGCTATGTCCCCGCCTCTGTGGCGGAACGGCTCAATACCGCGCGAGCGGCGGGGGGACGACTCGTCTGTGTGGGCACGACATCGTTACGCCTGATTGAAAGCGCCGCCGCAGAGGACGGCACAATTCATCCGTTTGCGGATGATACGGCCATCTTCATCACGCCGGGATACAGGTTCCGGGGGGCAGATGCCTTGATGACCAATTTCCACTTGCCGAAATCCACCCTGTTCATGCTGGTCAGTGCCTTTTGCGGCCTTGAGACCATGCAGGCGGCCTATGCCCATGCCATAAAAACCGGCTATCGGTTCTATTCCTATGGCGACGCCAGCCTGCTGTTCCGACAAATGTAACGGTTTAGAGGATCAGGCCTCACCAATGACCGAACAGTCGGACCATTCGCCTATCACGCGATCGCCGGAGTATTGGTTTTCACAAACGGTTCGGAACATAACGCCTTTCCGCCCGCTTACAGAACAGGCTTTCGACTCCGTCCAGCAGTGATACTCGCAATCCCCTTGATTTTGGGCCTGTACGCCATCAGCACGAATCTTAGCAAAGGTCTCCATCATCGAGGCCACGACGTCATCAGACAGCCCCTTTGACCGCAACAAGGCTTCAAAGCCGTCCACGGACCCAGACCACTTTACCGAATTTTCCATTATTTCCCCCTCGCTCACCACCAAACACCCTAGCACTTCACTTTTACAACTCAAGAGCGGCTTGGCAGGTTTCAAAACGAACAGGCCTTACCCTCGCGGCTCAGGACTGTTCAGGTCAGACTGAACTTGATAAGGCGGGCTATGACGACTTTTCCTTTTACGCTTCACGCCACAGACGGGGCCGCCCGCACCGGAACCCTAAAGACCGCCCGGGGCGAAATCCGCACGCCTGCCTTCATGCCTGTGGGCACAGCGGCGACGGTCAAGGCCATGACGCTCGATATGGTCCGCCAGACCCGTGCGCCGATTATCCTCGGCAACACCTATCACCTGATGTTGCGCCCGACCGCCAAGCGCGTGGCGCGACTCGGGGGCTTGCACAAGTTCATGGGCTGGACCGGCCCGATCCTGACGGATTCTGGCGGCTTTCAGGTTATGAGCCTGTCGCAGATCGCCAAGGTGACCGAAGAGGCTGTCACCTTCCAGAGTCATATCGACGGCTCGCGCCATGTGCTGTCGCCGGAACGCTCGATCGAGATTCAGGCCGACCTGCTGGGCAGTGACATCGTCATGCAGCTCGATGAGTGCGTCTCCTGGCCCGCCGAAGACGCCCGTGCCGCCGAAGCGCTGCGCCTGTCCGCTCGCTGGGGTCAGCGTTGCAAGACCGCCTTTGGCCAACGTGAGACACAGGCCCTGTTTGGGATCCAGCAAGGCTCCACCTTTGAGCACTTAAGGCGGGAGTCGTCCGAACGCCTGATCGAGATTGGCTTTGACGGCTATGCCCTCGGTGGCCTTGCGGTCGGAGAAGGCCATCAGGCCATGTGCGAGACCCTCGACTATGCCGTGGACATGCTGCCCAAGGATCGCCCCCGCTATCTGATGGGGGTGGGCAAGCCGATTGACCTCGTCGAGGCCGTCGCGCGCGGGGTTGATATGTTCGACTGTGTGCTGCCGACCCGCTCGGGGCGTCATGGTCAGGCCTGGACCTGGGACGGGCCAATCAATCTCAAGAACGCCACCTTTGCCGAAGATGAGCGACCGCTGGATCCCGACAGCGATTGTCCGGCTAGCCGGGACTATTCGCGCGCCTATTTACATCACTTGATCCGGGCCGAAGAGATCCTCGGTCAGATCCTATTGTCCTGGCACAATATCGCGTTCTTCCAAGCCTTGACTCGCGCTATGCAGGACGCGATTGCCGCCGGAACCTTTGAGGCCTTCCGCCGCGACTTCCGCGCCCGTCACCTGCGGGACTAATCAGTCCTTGGGTTTGACATACGCCGCCGACGGCCAAGCACAACCGCGAGCTTGGCCGTAACCCTTGAGGAAGGCCCGACGCGCCTTGCCCGCTTCAATCGCGCCCTGAACGGCCTTGTCGCGTTTTTCCGCCCCCGAGAGCTTGCGCACCCAGCCCCGGAAGGGAATAAGGTCAGACGTGGTCGATCGGATCGCGCCCTCGGCGGCATCGCCAATCACGGACCCCTTGTCCCCGGTTGCCGGTTCATCAAGATCGGGCCCCAGCACCGTATTGATCGCCAGCACCGCATCCCCGATCGACGCGCAGTTCTCTAGGCCGCTGACGCTATAGGGCGCGGCTCGGGCCACCTTTAGGACTTCCGGAACTTTTTTTCCGGTCAGATTGAGGTCTGAAAACGGGGTAGTCACCGCGTCCTGAACGGCCCCGCCTGGGTTGGTCTGCGCGACAACCGGGCTTGCGCCGCCGCTGAGCAGAACAACGCCACTGACCAGCAGCGATACATGAATTACGCGCACAGGATCCCCTCCTCGACTGTTACGACCGAGGCCATATCACCAAACCCGGTTCATCAACAGCTTTGCCGCATTTTTTATCAAAGGATGCTTGCCCTGAGAAAAAGAGATCTCTATAGGTTCGCGCTCTCGGGGCCGCCCCGGGGTTTTATGTGTGAGTCCGTAGCTCAGCCGGCTAGAGCATCTGACTTTTAATCAGAGGGTCCTGGGTTCGAGTCCCAGCGGACTCACCATAAAAAACCCCGACATTACAGCGCTTTGTGAAGCCCCCTCAGAGAGCATCGTCGAAAAAGCACCGGTTTGTGTGGCTCAGACCTATACCGCCACCCCCGTCCGCGCGGCAATAAACCGCTCAACGCTTGCGATCTCGTCCAGCGTCAGGACCCGGTTGATCGTCATCAACCCGTAAAACCGTCCTGAAAATCCAGCCACACCCCCTTCGCGCGCGCCAATTCGCAGCGGATGCGTGCCGAGGTTTCCGGTTCCCGCATTGGCCCCGCTCGGTGTCGGCGTGACCGGGGCACCGTCGATCCGCACCAGAATTTCAGAGGCCGCTGTCGCCTCGCCAATGTCCAGCCGCGCCGACATCACGGCGGGGCGCGGCGCAGGATAACCATGGCAAATCCCAAAAGCCGGAGCGCTACCGTTCAGCATGGCGGTAAACTCGGATGCGCTGTTACCGCCGGGGGCGAACAGGCCAAACGAACCCGCAACACCTGATCGCCCGAACTCGAAAACAACCGCCGCCGGTGTGTCCGTCAGCTTGTGCAAGCCACACACCCACGACGCTCTGGGGCCACCCCATGCCGTGGCGGGCACGATCAAGTGGTCATTCACCCCATCGAATTTGAGGTGGGGCCGCCCGCTCGCGTCGATCTGATACTGCGGACACCGCGCCGGGTCGGTTTGCACGGCGTGTGCCGCCCGCCCGCTTTTGTCGTTCATGCGGGCCACGGATTGCCCCGCCGCCGTCACCGGCACCGTCCCCGCAGTATCCTGAAACAACGTCGCCCGATCAGCCGGATCGTACCAACCGCCAACCGCCCCCGCACCGAAAAGGGCGGCGGGGGACCAAGGACTGCCCCCCCGCTGCGCCCGCGCCAGCATCCCCTGCCCCAGCGACAGGCTCATTGATGCAGCCCCGCGCGCAGGGTCACCGACCCGGTCACACCCTGAACCCGGCGCACGAGGCCGAGGCTGACAAAGCGTCCGCTGACCGTATCCGTCACCCAGTCGCCATCGTCATTTTTGGCGGGCAAATAGGTCACGCTGCCCTCGCCCCGCGCAATCAGATAGCCATAGGTCGCCCAGTCGGCATTGGCGTCGGGTACGATGGCCACCTCGCGCGAGGGGCCGTGATCATATCCGAGCGACAAGGTATCAAAGGGGTTGCGATTGGCTTGATAAGGCATGAGACCTCTCCTGAAACGAGACCTCATGAAACCTGACCGCACACGGATGGGGATAAACTCGCCCTAGCCCCGGTGCTGACTGTGTTCAAGGCCGAACAGAGCATCGAGACTGATGGCCCCCGGGCCGCGCCCAATCAGATAAACCAGTATCGCTGCCCAACCGAGGTGGGTGGACCAGGCGTCTGGATAGACAAACAGCTGAATGACCATGGTCATGCCGAGTAAGCCCAAGGCAGCAAAACGTGTACCGAGGCCGAGGATCAAGAGGATCGGCAGGATGTGCTCTGCGTAAGTCGCCAGATAGGCCGCCAGCTCAGTCGGCAGGAACGGAACTTTATATTCCTCAGAGAACAAGAAAAATGTGGAGTCTTTGATCGTTAGAAGGCCATCGACCTTGGTACGCCCGGATAAGAAGAACACAGCCGCGATGCCAGCGCGCATGATTAAGGCGATCAAAGCCTCGGGAATGAAGGTCGAAACGCGGTTCAAAAGCGTGGAGAGCATCGTCGTCAATCCTTCTGAGACGGGTAAAAAAAAGCGGAAAAGGCTCCAAGACGGATCAATTCGGAAAAATGTTCCGTAATCTGATAGTTTTCATCACAAGCAACAGCGCGATCCGCAGAGGACAACAGGGTGTCTCCCTGAGATAAGGCGGACAAAAACAGGGCTTGGCCAGGCTTGAGGCAACGCGTCAGAACGTCTCCGCCCGGATCGCGTAAGATCAAGATCGTTTCCGGGTGCGCGCCCAGCTCTAGGTCCTCTGTGACCCCATCCGGATCGCGCAAGGCGAGCCATAGACTGACCACAGCCGTCTCGAAGGTCGCAATCTGGACCGAGCGACTAAATTGGACGCCCGTTGTTGCCATGGCTTCCGGGGTCAATCCCGCAAAGGCTTCCGATCCGAGGATTGGCTCATCCGGGGCAAAAAAACTGTCCAACCAAAGCCGGTCTAGTCGCGCCAAATCCGCCAGATAGGGCAGATCCTTGGCCGGCTCGAAGGTCCGTAACCAGTCAGGAAACGTACGACCATAGGCCATCAAGGACGGCTGATCCGGCCACACCTCAGCGGCATAGATTCGGGCGCAGGCCCGCATCCAGTCTTCGCCCACCACCCCCATCACGGTCGGATGATTATCGCAAAGCGCGCGCACCAATCCGTCATAGACTGTGTTGCGATAGACTCGAAACCGGCTCGCAAAGTCTTGTGGAATGGACGATGGCAAGGGCGGGTCCGCCTCCGGAGCGCGAAGTGCCGCAAACACCGCGTCATGAAACCTACTCATAGGACACGCTCCATTTCTCGAGGCGCGGACACGGCCTCAAGACAGGCCTGAGCCTGATCCCGGACCGCCATCAGGCCCACAAACTGAGGCAACTGGTCATCCCATTCGATCAGCGTGGGCACCGGCCCCGCATGGGTGAGCAAAGCCCGATAAAGCGCCCAGACCGAGTCTGGAACAGGGGCATCATGGCTATCGATCAACAGACCGGCTTCATAATCCTCGGTCCCGCCCGCCAAATGCACCTCACCAATCGCGGCATGAGGCAGATCTGCCAGATAGGCCACAGGCTCAAACGCCTGATCGGTTCCCGCTAAGTTTTGGGCGCTGACATAGACATTGTGCACATCGACAAGCAGGCCACACTCCGTTCGGACAACCAGTTCCCTCAGGAAATCCGTCTCGCTCCAGTCATGGCCGTTGATCGGCAAATAATGGCTCGGGTTTTCAATCAGCAGAGTCCGCCCCAGCGCACTCTGGGCCGCATCGATATTGTCGGCAATCTGCTTTAAGGCCGCTGATGTCCGTACGAGGGGTAGTAAGTCCGGCACCGAATGCCCTTGAAAGCGGTTCCAGGCCAGGTGTTCGGACTGACGGGCCGGATTTAGTCGATCGATCAACGCCCGAAACCGCGACAGGTGAGCTGCGTCTGGCAAGTCTGGCCCCCCAAGGGACAGACCCACCCCATGCAAGGAAACGGGATGGCGCTCGGCCACAGCCAAAAGTCCGGCAAGACGTGGCCCGCCGACGCCCATGTAGTTTTCAGGATGAACTTCGAACCAAAGCCCTTCCGCAGTCGCCAGCTGGGCTTCAGCAAAGTGCACAGGCTTGAGACTGACGCCTGCAGAAGGAAAATCGGTCACAAAATTAGGCGATCGGCTTCAGCGAGCCCATACCCTTCGGGGTCTTGATTTTTTCGCAGGTCCCCTTGGCAACATATTTCCAGGCATTGCCCTGATAATCGACTTTCGACGTTCCGGCGCAGGACGTCCCCGCTCCGGCGGCGCAATCATTTTGGCCTGCCTTGGATACGCCGTAGCACTTTTCCATTTCGGCCTTTTTGGCGGTCTTGTTCATGGTGTCAGCCATGGCGGCGCCGCTCATCAGAGCCACAGCCATCGACAGTCCAAGCGCGGTTGCGGTACGGGACATTTGCATTCTCCATTGGATTTCAGACCGGCTCTCGTGACCGGACATAGGGGAATTCGCAGCTCACTGGCCCGAGGTTACAGGCCTCGAAAAATAATTTTGCAAACCGGCGTTTTACTCGTAACCCTCTGACGTTCCGCTCCGAATAGATGAGGACCCTGTGATCGACGAGGCGCACCTGACGACAGCCATGCGCCTGAGCCGCCTCGGGGACCCGAAAGGGCACCGGGCTTTGCTGATGCATTGCCGGTCGCTTGTTCTGGCCTATCTGGGCCGTCGTTTAGGACGGGATCATCCCGACTGTGAGGATCTGGTGCAGGAGTGCCTGCTGGCGGTACATAATCGGCGTGACAGCTATGACCCGAAATGGCCGGTCAGCGCTTGGATACATGCCATCGCCCGCTACAAGCTGATTGATCATTATCGCCGTAAGGGTCAGCGGGTCCATGTCCCCTTGGAAGACTATACGGACACCTTGGCGGCAATCGAAACCGATCCAAGCGCCACCCGTGACCTTGAGGCGCTACTGGCAGATCTGCCGATGAAACAACAAGATCTGGTGCGGGATGTTAAACTCAAGGGCCTAAGCTTACAGGAAGCCGGGGGAAAACAAGGCCTCAGTGCCAATACGGCCAAGGTGAGCCTTCACCGGGCCTTGCAAAGTTTGATGCGTAAGGTGCGTAACGATGCAGAATGAGGATCTGATTGAGCAATTGTCTGCTGCGGTGCGCCCCGTCGATGCGCAGCGCTGGCCGCGGCGCGTCCTGATTGGGCTTGGCCTCAGTAGCGCGATCATTGGCCTCGCGGTGGTCTTTGGATTGTCCCTGCGCCCGGACCTCAGTGCGTGGACGGTGAACCCAGCCATGCAGATGAAAAGCGCCTATACGCTTGGCCTCAGTCTCGCTGGCACCCTTGGCTTTCTGGCGCTGAGCCAACCCCTCGGCCGTTATGGGGTAAGTCTAATTCTCACAGCCCTTTTTGTAGTCTTCGCAGGCTGTCTTGCGCTCAATGAGCTGGTCTATTTTACACCCGAGGCCATAAAGCGCGCCTGGATGGCACCGTCTTGGGCCTTTTGCATGGGGACGATCTGGGCCCTGTCCTTGCCGGTCCTCACGGCAGCGATCTGGCTGATGCGTCAACGGGCGCCTGTCCATCCGCTCCAAGCGGGTCTGGCCTGCGGGCTACTCGCCGGGGCCTTGGCGGCGAGTGCCTATAGCCTGCACTGCACCGAGGACAGCGCCCTGTTTCTGTTCAGTTGGTATACCCTTGGCTTAGGGATCAGCGGCCTAACCGGTGCCATAGCCGGACACTTTGCCTTGCGCTGGCGATTTTAGTTTCGACAAGAACAAATCAAACGGTTTCAATCATTCCCACAAAGATTGACATCGTGAGAGGCTCGCGTGGGAAGGCCTTTTACAAGGCGCTTTTCGTAAGTGGCTCTGTAACAATTTCAAGAAGTTTGACCGGCATGAGTTGAAACCTGACCATAGGCAGGGTTAGGCTGACCTTATGCAAATCAGCACAGACGATCATCTGGCCCTCGAAACCCTGTCGGCCCGGGCTCCAGAGCTTGTGAGCCGAGCCGTGACGTGGTGCCATATTAATTCTGGCAGCCACAACCGTGACGGCCTCGCCCGCGTGCGCGAGGCTTTAGAGGCCGCCTTTTCGGTCCTGCCCGGCACCGTGGAGCGCCGCAGCCTTAGCCCGACGGAAAACGTGCTCGACAATGGCCAGTTGGCCCAACAGGCCTATGAGGATGCCCTGCTGATCACCGTACGGCCCGAGGCCCCGGTCCAGGTCATTCTCACCGGCCACTATGACACGGTCTTTCCCGCCAACAGTGCCTTTCAACAGGTGGTCACACGTGACGATGGCGCACTGAACGGCCCGGGCATCGCCGACATGAAGGGCGGGATCAGCGTCATGCTGGCGGCTCTTGAGACCCTGGAACTACACCCCTTGAAGCATCAAGTGGGCTATCGCGTCCTATTGTCCCCGGACGAGGAAATCGGCTCTCCAGGCTCGGCGGCGGTGTTGGCCGAGATTGGCCGCCTTGGCCATGTGGGCCTGACCTATGAGCCTGCACTCGAAGACGGCGCGCTTGCCTCATCGCGAAAGGGCTCAGCCAATTTTCATGTCATCGTCCACGGTAAGAGCGCCCATGCGGGCCGCGACTTTGCCAGCGGTCGCAATGCCGTGGCCGCGGCGGCCGATCTGGCTGTGCGCCTTCATGCTCTCAACGGCCAGCGTGAAGGCGTGACCCTCAATATCGGGGCCATCAGCGGGGGTGGCCCGCTCAATGTGGTTCCGGATACCGCCATTGTCCGCTTCAATATCCGCGTGCCCGATCAGGCGAGCGCCGACTGGAGCGTCGCCGAGGTAAACCGCATTTGCCGCACCCCCGCCTTTGACGGCATCCACACCCATATCCACGGCGGCTTCACCCGCCCCCCCAAACCGTTTGACCCAGGGCAACAGGCCTTGTTTAGCGCCATCCGCGATGTCGGATCCTTGCTGGGTCAGACCATTCACTGGAAACCCTCGGGTGGGGTCTGCGAAGGCAATAACCTCTATGCCGTCGGCTTGCCCAATGCCGACTCGCTTGGAGTCCGGGGCGGCCTGATCCACAGCGATCAGGAATTTGCCTGGCCCGACAGCTTTGTTGAGCGGGCGCGCCTGTCGGCCCTGATCCTGATGAAGCTGGCCAGCGGCGAGATCGCAGCCCGCGACATACAAGCAAAACTCGCCAGTTTTTCATCCGCGTCCCAACCATAAAAACGAAAATTCCAGTTAGGATCGTCCTATGCTCGTAATTCGGCCCGCCGGGCCCGATGACTATAACGCCCTGATGGAGCTCGCGGTTCTATCTGGCCCCGGCTTTACCAGCCTGCCCGAGGATGAAGCGACCCTGCGTGAGCGCCTTGAGGTCTCGCAAAAAAGTTTCCAGGGCGAGTTGGCCGATCAAGAAGGCCGTTACACCCTGATGCTCGAAGACACTGAAACCGGTGAAATCGACGGCTTAAGCGCGGTCAAGGCGGCGGTGGGTCTGCACCGGCCCTTTCTGTCTTTCCGAGTCGTGCAACTGGCGCAGTATTCGCCGTCGCTGAACCTGAGGTTCGATCACAATGCACTCGTGCTGGTCAATGAATGCACCGGCTGGTCCGAGGTCGGATCCCTGTTCCTCAAGGCCCACAAACGCAAGGGCGGCGCTGGCCGACTTCTGGCCCAATCGCGCTACCTGCTGATTGGGGCGGCCCCAGAGCGCTTTAGCGACATGGTGCTGGCGGAGCTACGCGGCTGGTTGGACGAGAACGATGTCAGCCCCTTCTGGGAGCACGTCGCGCATAAATTCTTCCGCATGTCCTTTATCGACGCGGACCGCCTCAGCGGCTCGACTGACGGGCAATTCATGCTCGATCTGGCCCCGCGCCATGCCATCTATACCGAGCTTTTGCACGAGGACGCCCGTCGGGTGATCGGCGAATGTCACCCCCACGGCCAGGCCGCTCTAGCCCTGCTCGAATCCGAAGGCTTCCGCAAGACCGGCCTCGTGGATGTGTTTGATGCCGGGCCGACGGTCGCCTGTCGCCGTGATGATCTACGCACCATTCGCGACAGCGTGGTGCGCAAAGTCCGCATCAGCCCCACCGTCGATGCCACCCCCAAGCTGGTGGCGGTCAATGACCTCGGCCGCTTCCGAGCGACCCGCGCCCCGGTCGAGCTCGATATGGAACATGCCGATATGTCGGCGGATGTCGCGGATCTGCTGCAAGTGAAAAATAACGATTGGGTGAGGATCAAGGCATGATCACGGGTCAATTGCTGATCAAGGGGCAATGGATTGCGGGCAAGGGCGAGGCGCTTAGCTCAGTTAATCCGGCCACGGATGATTTAATCTGGCAGGGCTTTACTGCTACTCCCGATCAGGTGCGCGACGCCGTCGCCGCTGCCCGCGCCGCCTTCCCGGCTTGGGCCAGCCTGCCGCGTGAAGCGCGCATCGCGGTCCTGCGCCGATATCAGGCCCATGTCAAAACCCGGGTCGAAGACATAGCACAAGCCCTGTCGCGCGAAAGCGGCAAAGCGCTGTGGGAGACCCGCATCGAAGCGGCGGGACTGGCCAATAAGGTCGAGGTCTCGATCCGCGCCTATGACGAGCGCACGGGCGAGCGTGAGAGCAAGACCGGCTTTGGCCGGGCGGTCCTACGTCACCGCCCCCACGGGGTCTGTGCGGTCTTAGGCCCCTATAACTTCCCCTGCCACCTGCCCAACGGCCATATTGTTCCGGCCCTGCTGGCCGGGGACACGGTGGTGTTCAAACCCTCCGAAGAGACCCCGTGGTCCGGCCAGATCCTGATCGAATGCCTTCAGGCCGCTGAATTTCCAGCAGGCGTGATCAACCTCGTTCAGGGGGCGCGCGAGGTTGGTGCGGCCCTGCTCGATCAGGATATCGATGCGCTTCTGTTCACGGGCTCTGCGGCGGCGGGGGCGCATTTCAAGCGCAAATTTGCCGATAACCCCCATGTGCTGCTGGCCCTTGAGCTGGGCGGCAATAACCCGCTGGTGGTCTGGGATGTGGACGACATCGACGCGGCGGCCACCCATGTGGTCCAGTCGGCCTATGTCACCACCGGCCAGCGGTGCAGCTGCGCCCGCCGTCTGATTGTCCAGGACAGCCTTTTCGATCCCCTCACCCGCGCCATTTCTGACCTAACCGCCAAGCTGATCATCGCGCCGTGGGATCATGACCCCGAGCCCTATATGGGGCCACTGATTTCGGCCCGCGTCGCCGCTGGGGCCCAGAGCCGAGTAGCCGATTTGATCACGCGCGGAGCCAAGCCAATCCTGCCGTTTGATTCGGTCGGAGAGCTACCCGAGGCCTTTGTCTCGCCCGCTCTCTTGGACATTCGAGAAGCCCAGGATCTGCCCGACGATGAAATCTTTGCCCCGATCCTACAAATCGACACGGCGCCGGATTTCGAGACCGCCGTTAAAAAAGCCAATGCCACGCGCTATGGCCTGTCGGCAGGCTTGATCTCGGACCGCGCCGGCCACTGGCAGAGCTTCATTCACACCATCCGGGCCGGCGTAGTGAACTGGAACCGTCCGACAACGGGTGCGGCTGCGGACATGCCCTTTGGCGGCCTTGGCGCATCCGGCAATCATCGCCCAAGCGCCTACTATGCGGCGGATTACTGCGCCTATCCCGTCGCCTCGTTTGAAGCCGATCAGGCCCTCTCCGTGCTGGCCGAAATGAAAGGGATCCGTGCATGACCCAGTCCCATCCGCGTTTAGCGCCCGCCATTGAGGCCAATGTCGACGGCCTCGTCGGCCCGACCCACTCCTATGCGGGCCTGTCCCCCGGCAATATCGCCAGCCAGGTCAATGCGGGAGACGCGTCCAACCCACGGGCCGCTGTGCTTCAGGGCATTGAAAAGGCCCGCATGCTGGCCGAGCGTGGGCTGGTGCAGTTTGTGTTTGCCCCGCAAGAGCGCCCCAATATCGGCTTCCTGCGCCAGCTTGGCTTTACCGGCACCGACGCCGAGGTCAATGAGACGGCCTGGACAAAGACTCCGGCCATAGCCGCCGCCGCCGCTTCGGCCTCAGCCATGTGGGCCGCCAATGCCGCGACCGTGACTCCGTCGGCCGACAGCCTTGATGGACGCATCCATTTTACCCCGGCCAATCTGGTTACTCACCTGCACCGCTCGCAAGAAGCGGCCCAGACCAAGCTGGCCCTGCAACGGCTGTTTGCCGATCCGACCTGCTTTGCCGTCCACGACCCTCTACCCGCTGTTGGCCATTTCAGCGACGAAGGGGCCGCCAACCATGTGCGCCTGTGTGCCGATCATGGCGACCAAGGGGTCAATCTGTTCGTCTGGGGCCGCGAGGCATGGGAGCACTGGGCCAGCCGCTTTCCGGCCCGCCAGACTCGCGAGAGCTTCGAAGCCATTGCCCGGCGTCACGGGGCAGCAAATCCCGTTCTGGCCCGCCAAGGCGTGAGCGCGATCGAAGGGGGGGCCTTCCACAATGATGTGGTCTGTGTCGGCACCCGCACCTGCCTTCTTTTCCACGAAACCGCCTTTGAGGATAAGGCCGCGACCCTGGAAGCCATTACCCGCGCGGCAGACGGCCTGTTCACGCCGGAATTTGTCGAGATCAAGACCGCCGACCTGTCCCTGGCCGATGCGGTCAAGAGCTATCTGTTTAACGCCCAGCTCTTGGTCATGCCGGGCGAAGACCGGCTCGTACTGCTGGCCCCGACCGAAACCCGCGACAATCCAGCCGCTTCTGCCGCCGCCGAAAGCCTCGCCAGCCGTAATGGCCCGATTGGCCGCGTAGAGTATGTGGATGTGCGCCAAAGCATGCGCAATGGCGGCGGCCCGGCTTGTCTGCGTCTGCGGGTCGTGCTGACCGAAGCGGAAATCGCCGCAGCCAATCCGGCCCAGCGCATGACCAACGATCTGGCCGCCCGCCTGAGCCAATGGGCCGAAACCCATTACCGCGACCAGCTTTATCCCAAGGATCTGGCCGATCCCAAGTTGCTAACCGAAAGCCGGGAAGCGCTGGATGCCCTCACGGGGATCTTGGGTCTTGGCGGGGATTACTACCCGTTCCAGCGGGGTTAAGACCTGGCCAGCGGGCTTAAGACTCGGATTGACGGGCTGCGAGGCTCTGGCGGAACACCAACAGAGCTTCGCGATAGCGGCGCGAAACCGGCACACTGAGTCCGCTATCCAGTTCGAGAACATAGTCCCCAGATCCGGTGGATTTCATCGTCGTCACCGCACTTGGGTGGACGATCCACGACTTGTGGCAGCGGACGAATCCCAGATCTGCCAGCCGCTCATAGGTGGCGCTCAGGGTATCGCGAACCAATTTGGGTTTCTGTCCCCTGTAGTACTGTTCCACATAGTTTGAAGCCGCGGCCACCGCCACGAGCCCCCCCGCTTCGCGCGTAAGGTCCGGGGTGAGAACAGGCTCAGGGGCCCCCACCACGCCCCCAAGCAGACGGCGGTATTCGATGAGATTGAATACGAGAACCAGCACCACAAAGGTGGTGATATCGACCGAGAACTCATAGGCATAGGCGAGGATCCACGTCTCCAGATTGGTCCCAAACCGATAGAGTTCCCCTCCACTCAGGAGCGGCCATAAAAGGCTCCGGATTGCGACCATCAGGCTCGTATGAGTCAGGCTGAATACGACAGCCGCAACCGCATAAAGGCTCAGACTCACGGCCCCCCACCCATAGGGCCGCAACCGCCGCACCAGCTGCTCAAGAAACGGCGTGCAGGCCACGATCGCGGCGACACTGGAATACTCTTCCAGCGCCGGACGCCACAGCGGGATCATATCGCCATGCATCCCGGCCCAGATGTGAATTGACAAGGTCTGTGCCAGAGCCGCCAAAAAGAAAAGTCCAGCCATTAGGGGGAATACAGAGCGCCCGCCGCTTGTCCCGCCCGGATCGCGACTGGTCCCACCGCCCTGCCGCTCGTCCCGAACCGCCCGCCGCAACTCCCACAGGTCTTTGATGGAATTGGGAAAACGGCTTTTAGCAGCCTTATCGGACCCAGACGGAGGTGCCTTCGTGACCACTGACTCTTCTGACTTCACCCTATCCCCCCCTCAACGCCGTTTCGATCTGGACTGGCTGCGGATCGGTGCCTTTATCCTGCTGATTCTCTACCACATTGGCATGTTCTACGTGACATGGGACTGGCATGTGAAAAGCCCGCGCCAGTCAGAGACCCTTGAGGTCTTCATGATGATCACCAATCCCTGGCGCATGAGCCTGTTGTTTCTAATTTCAGGGTTCGCGCTGCGTTCAATCCTTGTCCGCGCTCAACACACCGGGGCGCAAGGGCGCACACTTCTGAACCGGCTTGGGTTTCTGTTTTGGCCACTCTTGTTTGGCATGTTTGTTATTGTGCCGCCCCAAGCCTATTTCGAGGTGGTAGAAAAACTTAATCTGTCCAATCTCAGCTACACTGAGTTTTATACCCGCTATGCGACGGCGTCTGGGCAATGGTGCTTGGATGGCGACTGCCTGACCACCCCGACGTGGAACCACCTTTGGTTTCTGGCCTATCTACTGGTCTATACGGCAATCGTCGGTCTTTTATGGTGGATCCGACCGCTTCGGACCCTGAGTCAGAGCCTGTTTCGCGCCTTGACCACTGGCCACGGCCTTTGGATCACGCCGCTGATCTACCTTGCGGCCATCCGGGTCGGACTGTTTCCCGTGTTTGAGATCCGTCACGATCTGACCGAAGACTGGTATAACCACGCCCTGTCTCTTGGGGTTTTTCTCTGGGGTATGGGGCTGGCGAGCGCCCCGGATGTCCATGAGCGGCTGGTCCCGATACGTCGGATCATGGCCGGGCTCTGGGTGGCCAGCTACGCGGGGTTCATGGCCTATGTCATAGCCTATTCGGACGGTCCGCCCCCGCCGGATGCCCTAAAGCAGGCGATGCGCGGGGTCTACGCCCTGATGCAGATGAGTGCGCTCTATACCTTGCTGGGCTATGCGGCGCGATACCTGCGTCAAGTCGATGGCCCCCTACTCAAAACGCTGAATACCGCCATTTTTCCGGCCTATGTGGTGCACCAGAGCGTCACCGTGGTCGCCGCCTACTATCTGGCCAAGCTTAAGCTGCCCATTGCAACGGAAGTCAGCCTGTTGTGTCTGGTGACCGCAATAGGCTGTGCGATCGCCTGGTTGATCGCCCGGTGGGTTCCTGGTGCAGGCCGAGTGCTGGGCCTGCGCCGGTCACAACAGCCTTAGGCCGCGAACCGTCCGCCCCGGGCCGCATAGGCCTGGGTGCCGCGGGTAAAGACCGTGTCGCTCTCCAGCACCTCGGCAATCGGCAGATCGCCTTGGGCCTCCAAGGCCGCATAAACTGGCCCGAAATCCGCCAGCGTCGTATCCAGCAGGGTCTGGAAATCCGGAATGACAAAATAGACCTGTTGGAAGTCATCAATCCGATAGAGCGTGCGCATGGTCCGCACCAAATCGAAACCGATCCGGTTCGGAGACGGGTCTTCGAGGCAATAGATGCTCTCGGTCTTGGAGGACACGATGCCCGCCCCATAGATCCGCAAACCCTTGGGTGTCTCAATCAGGCCAAATTCGACTGTGTACCAATAGAGCCGAGCCAGATTGGCGAGCCGTCCGAGGCCAAGCGCGCGCTGACCACCCTTGCCATAGGCTTCCATGTAGTCGGCAAATACGGGATTGGCGAGCATAGGCACATGGCCAAACACATCGTGGAACACGTCCGGTTCTTGAATGTAGTCAAGCTGATCGGCGCGGCGAATAAACTGACCAGCCGGAAAACGGCGGTTGGCGAGGTGGTCAAAGAACACATCGTCCGGCACCAGTCCCGGCACAGCAACCACTTCCCAGCCCGTGCGAGCCTTGAGGGCCTCACTCAGCTTGAGAAAATCAGGAATGCCGGTGCCGTGCAGGTCAAGCAGCTCCAGCCCTTGCATGAATTCATCACAGGCCCGGCCCGGCAGCACGCCCATCTGACGCTCATAGAGAGTCAGCCACGTCTGGTGCTCCTCCGCCGTATAGGCGTCCCAGTTTTGGGGAATAGTCCAATCCGCCGCTGCGCCGGGCGGGGGGGCGTCAAAGACGTGCTCAAAGTCGCTCACGTCGTCCTCCGGGAATGTTATCGGCGCTCTGGCCTCGTTTCCGGTGAACCTATCTTATGCCGGGGATGATGGCGAGAGGGTCCGGCGGTCACAGCCCCCAAACTCTGCCTGCGACAGGGGGTCGCAGTCAGGCGCGAAGTTTACTCAACGCTCGCATCCGCGTCCGGGTTTGTTTCACTTTTTTTCCGATTTTGACGGGCTTGGGTCACGCTTTCACTGGAATGATATTCGGGCGATAGAGTGTATTTCACTTTCTGATCGTACTCACGATCCTTGAGCAAGACATAGGCTCTAAAGATTCGAGTATATCGCCAAAATAAATAAATCCCCCAGACCGCTCCAACGATCAGCGAAAAAGACAAAACCAGTAAAAAGTCAAATTCAGTTACATAAGGCTTCAAAAGTAATGCACATAAGACAGGCAATGCGCAAAAAGCAAATGACTTAGGATCAATCCTTGTCGCCAAATCCTTATCCACAGCCTGCCTAAGCTTAAGATCCAAAATCGACTTGCGCATATCCCCTCGCCATATCCCGCTATAATTTTATTTTAAATCCCTCAACCATAATGACAAGGCAATTGATCCACGCCCACTGCCCCTAATTGGCAATGCGGGATTTGGGGCGATAGGCCCCGTTTTCAAACGTCTCAAAGATCAAGCTGGTCTGCGGATGACGCAGAGGCGCGCCGCTCTCGTCAGGCAACAGATTGCCTTCAGAGGCATAGGCCACATAACAGTCCTCACCATTCTCAGCCAGCAGGTGATAAAAGGGCTGGTTCTTGTCCGGACGCACGGACTCAGGAATCGCCTCCCACCACTCTTCGGTATTGCTGAACACCGGATCGACATCGAATACGACCCCCCGGAAATCGAACAGGCGGTGCTTAACTACCTGACCGATATTGAATTTTGCACATCGCATGGTCATCACTTCGGGTCGGATCGGTCAAAAAACATAGCGTTAATGGCCAGAGTTTAGCGAAGTTGTACGCAGGGGCTTTCCCCTTCTCCCAACGGTTGATAGTCTTTCCCCGAAGTGGGCACATGAGTCCGGTGTCGTTGCGCCGGAGTGTCGCCCTGGAATGGGGTATGAGCCATGCAGAAGGCTCCCTCGCGGTCGGCCCCTGTGCGCCGACCCACGCCTGAGACGAGTCCGCGTCCGCCGCTTTACGCGGCCATTGACCTTGGGACCAACAATTGCCGCCTGTTGGTGGCGACACCGGCCACGGATGGGTTCCGCGTGGTCGAATCCTTTTCCCGTATCGTGCGCTTGGGCGAAGGCCTGTCCCAGACCGGCCAACTCCAGCCCCAGGCCATGGACCGCGCCCTCGCGGCCTTGCGCATCTGTGCCGACAAGATCAAACGCCGCAAGGTCGATAAGCTAAGAGCCGTGGCCACCCAAGCCTGTCGCGGGGCCATCAATGGAGCCGCTTTCGTGCGCCGGGTTGAACAGGAAACTGGCCTTCAGCTGTCGATCATTGCCCCGGACGAAGAGGCGCGCCTGTCGGTGGCGGGCTGTGCCAATCTGATTGACCCTAAGGATAAAGCCGCCCTGATCGTCGATGTCGGCGGCGGCTCGACCGAGTTGTCTTGGTTGTCTCTGGAGCCCAACGGCCCCGGCAAGGTGCGCCACGCCAGCGAAGCCTGGCTGTCGATCCCGGTCGGGGTGGTCAGCCTTGCTGAACGTTTCCC
>DAITMY010000008.1:0-20182 GCA_036834925.1 Asticcacaulis sp. | reverse complement strand
ATAATAAACAACGGGCACGCCGCGCACGGTCATCATTAGCGCATGCGCCAGTTTTAATCGGGCCAGCGCTTCGGCATCAGACATGTTCGGGTGCTTCTGTCTCAGGAAGCCCGCAAAACGTCCCATATCGTGGTTGCTGAGGAAGGTCGGCAAGATTGCGGCCGTGGCTTCACCCCGAGCATAGATCTTATCGGCCTTAAACAGGTTTTCGAGGTCACGGGCCGGTTTGCCGTGGATCAGATAGTCTGCAGCTTTCCCCTGAAAGGCAAAATCCAACACCGAGGGCATGCCATCTTCGACCGTATGACGGGCCAGATCCGCTGGATCGAAATTGTAGACCTCGCCGAAGATATGGAAGTGATCAATTCCAAGGGACTGAGCGTGAGCCTCAATCTGGGGAATGAACTTTTGCCAAAACTCAGGCCGTACATGTTTCTGAGTATCAATCCGGAAGCCATCGACCCGAAAATCGGTTATCCACGACTTATAGATCTCAACCATACCATCCACGACGCGCGGATCTTCGGTGAACAGATCATCAAGGCCGGCAAAGTCGCCATATTGCGAGTTTTCACCCTCGTAGCGGGTCTCGCCGCGATTGTGATACCAGCGAACATCGTTGAGCCAAGCGGGATTCTTGATCCCCTGTTCGCCCTTGGGAACATAGGGGGTATAGGCGTAATCCGTACGGCTTAGCTTGGCAAAATTCTCGACCGTAAGGTCATCCGGCCCATCACCCCGGAAACCGGGATTGATGACCTCGCCCGTAACCCCACCCTTACGCGTATAGGGATAGTCCGCGATGGATCGATAAACGCACGGCGGCCCCGGCAGAGGGCGACCATCCTTACCCGGAGGATTACACTCTTTGTAGGCAATGACGTCGGCCGTATGGTTGGTGATGATGTCCATATAGACCTTCATCCCCCGCGCATGGGCGGCATCGACAAAGGCCTTGAAATCAGCGCGGCTGCCAAGGTGCGGATCGACATCAAGAAAGTCCGTGATCCAATAGCCGTGGTAGCCCGCGCTTTCCTTACCCGGCGCGCCCTGAACCCATTTGTTGCGGAAAATCGGCGTCACCCAAATCGCCGTCGCCCCAAGCCCTTGAATATAGTCGAGCCGCGCCGTCAGCCCCTTGAAATCACCCCCGTGGTAAAAGCCCTTGTGGGTGGGATCAAACCCATGATCGAGTCGTCCGCCCTTGCTGCCCGCCTTATCATTGCGCGGGTCGCCATTGGCAAACCGATCTACAAGAAGAAAGTAGACGCTTTCATCCTGAGGCAGACGCTTGGCGTGGTCCTCAGCCCAGACGTTTGGTGATGAAGCGCCCTGCGAGGGCGAGACCTGCGCAACGGCCGGATCCATGCCGACAGCAGCACTGGCGCAAAACCCTGCCAGCAGCATCGAAAGAGCCCACATGTGCCCAACGGAGCGTTTTGCCGGCGTAACCCCTTGGGCCACAGACACTTGCCTCATCCCTGGTCCTCCTTGCGCCTTATTTTCGGCACTTGCACAAGATTTTCATTTTTTTGCAAAATTGGCAATGACTTTTTTGTCTTGCAAGAAAGAACCGCCCGAATCCACACAACTATCTGTAATTTAATGCTATTTCTTCGATACGAACCTCATGAACTTTTTTGCAATTAGTGCAAAAATGGGAAAATTGTCGGGAAATATTGCATTTTTTTGCATTCCATGGGACCGTTTAAACCGAGGGTCCGTAGAGACCCCGGGAGGAATATCATGCGCGTCTCAACCCCGCAGCGTCCGGGCGGTAGCCCTTTGTCTTTTCTGGCCGTGCTAAGCCTCTTTTGCGCTGTACCGGCCCTCGCTCAGGCCGCCAGCGTCAGTGCGTCGTCCCCCAACGGACAGATCCGCATTACGGTTTCAGACGACGGCGGAAAGCCTACTTGGTCCGTCAGCGTCAAGGACAAAACCGTTTTGGAGAAAGGCCGCCTTGGCCTGCGTTTCTCAAAGGGCCGCAACTACGACGAAGACCTAACGATCCGAGCGCATTCGAACAAACAAAGCGACAGTACATGGGAGCAACCCTGGGGGGAACGCCGCCATGTCCGTGATCACCACAACGAGCTCGAGGTCCGCCTCGAAGACGCAAAAACACCGGGCAAAGATCTTATGGTCATCCGTGTTCGGATCTTTGATGATGGTCTCGGGTTCCGCTATGAGCTGCCCGCCGATCCGGAGCAGGCACAACGGGTTTTAACCGACGAAATCACCGAATTCCGCCTGCCCCGACCCGCCACTGCATGGTGGACACCCGGCGGGGCCTGGAACCGCTATGAATACCTTTACCGCACCGGCTCCATCGATACGCTCGAGAATGCCCACACCCCGGCTACGTTCAAGCTTCAAGACGGTACCCATCTGGCGATCCACGAAGCCGCGCTGGTGAACTACAGCGGCATGCGCCTCGTGCACCACCGCCCGGGCGTCTTAAGGGCCGATCTGGCTCCGTCGTCGGACGGCAGCAAGGCCAAACTCGATGGCGCTTTTCACACACCCTGGCGGACGGTTCACATTGCCTCAACGGCGGTTGGGCTGATGAATTCCGACCTGATCCTTAACCTGAACGAGCCGAACAAACTAGGCGACGTCAGTTGGGTCAAACCGATGAAATATGCCGGGGTCTGGTGGGGCATGCACCTGGGCAAGAACACCTGGGGCTCGGGCCCGACCCACGGGGCCAGCAACGAAAATGTCCGCAAAGTCATTGATTTTGCTGCTAAAAACAACTTCGGCGGCGTCTTGGTCGAAGGCTGGAACGAAGGTTGGGACGGGGACTGGTTCAGCAATGGCGAGTTGTTCAACTTCACCAAGGCCTATCCTGATTTCGATCTCAAGGCCCTTAGCGCCTATGCCCAGTCCAAGGGGGTGCGGCTGATCGGTCACCATGAGACCTCGGCCAATGTCAGCAATTACGAAAGGCAGTTAACCGACGCGCTCGACCTCTATGCCCGTGAAGGCGTAACCTCGATCAAGACCGGCTATGTCGCGGACGGCGGCAATATGGTCCGCCGCGATGAGAACGGCACGCTGCGATACGAATGGCATGACGGCCAGTTTGCCGTTCGCCACCACCTCAAGGTCGTCCAGGAAGCCGCCAAGCGCCGGATCGCCATCAATCCGCACGAGCCGATCAAGGACACGGGCCTGCGCCGGACCTATCCCAACTGGGTGTCCCGTGAAGGTGCGCGCGGACAAGAATACAATGCCTGGGGCGATCCCGTGAATCCGCCGGAACACGTGGCGATTCTGCCCTTTACCCGCATGCTGTCGGGCCCGTTTGACTATACGCCGGGCATTTTTGATCTCATCCCCTATGGGCCGGACAATCCAGCGCGGATCCAGTCCACCCTCGCCCAGCAACTGGCGCACTATGTGACGATCTATAGCCCGATCCAGATGGTCGCCGACCTGCCCGAAAACTATGACAAGCACCCGGGCATGTTCCAGTTCATCAAGGACGTGCCAACGGACTGGGAAAACAGTGTCGCGCTCCAGGGTGAAGTCGGGGATTTCATTGTCATGGCGCGCCAGCGACGTGGGGGCAAGGACTGGTACCTTGGGGCGCTGACCGATGAAACCGCACGCGAGGTCGCGATTCCCCTCACCTTCCTTGAGGCCGGGACACACTACAAAGCCGTGATCTATCGCGATGGCGACAAGGCGGACTGGAAAACCAACCCCTACGCTATGTGATCGAAACCCGCACCGTAAAGGCCAGCGATAACCTGTCGTTGCGTCTCGGGGCGGGGGGCGGGGCGGCCATCCAGTTCGTACCCTTAACCGCCAAGGACCGGATCAAAGGGGCGGCTCAGCGCCTGATGCCGAAAAGGGCCAAGCCATGAACAGCTTTAAACCGGGTCGTCGTACGCTTCTGAGTGGATCAGCCGCCCTGGCTCTGATTGGGCCATCCGCTTTGGCGCAATCCGATACACATGTGACCATCGAGGTGGAGGTTCCGGTAGGTGTGGGGCCAATCTTTCTCACGGGCAATCTGCCGACCCTAGGGCCGTGGAAAGCCGACGCCCTGAAGATGTCGCCAGTGCCCGGGTCTCAGACTCGTCATTCCGCCCGTCTTCAAGTGCCCATGGGCACCGTGCTGGAGTACAAGTTCACACTTGGCACCTGGGCCCGCGAAGGGGTTGGGCCGTCGGGGACGGTCCTACCGAACTTTACGCACAAGGTGACGGGCGAGGCCCGCCTCGTTCAGACCCTGACCGACTTCAAAAAAGATGTGTCGGTCTACATGCAGGACGTGGCAGGATCCGGGGTATTAGGCACCTTGATCTATTGGCCGGACCAGACGGGTGCCGGCTTAGAGGCCAAACGCCATGTCAGCATATGGCTGCCACCCGAGTATGACCCGAAAGGGCCGGTGCGCCACCCCGTGATCTATGCCCACGATGGCCAGAACCTGTTTGACCCGCGCATTGCCAATACGGGCACGGACTGGGGCCTCGACGAAGCTGTTGGTCGCTTAAAGACGGAACACGGCGGGATTTCGCCGATTATCGTCGGCATCTGGAGCACCGACCTGCGGCGGCTGGAATACGCTCCTAATGCGGTCCTGCAACAGCTTGGCCCGGATGTACGCGATGCGGTGTTTAAGGAGTTTGGCGGCAATGTCGGCTTTGCCGATCATTACATCCGCTTCCTAGCCGACGACCTCAAGCCGCGCATTGACCAACAGTTTCGCACCAACCCCGACCGATCCGCCACCTTCCTGATGGGTTCAAGCATGGGCGGGCTGATCTCGCTCTATGGGGTGTGCGAACGCCCGGATGTGTTCAGTGCAGCCGCCTGTTTATCGATGCACTGGCCGGTGGCGATCAATCCGGATCGGATCTTTACCCATGCCGAGACTTGGCGTCCTGAAATCACCGCGGCGTTCACGCGTTATCTGAACCTGCGCAAACCCAATCCGGCCAAGACGCGACTGTGGATCGATCACGGCACGGAGGCATTGGACGGCCTTTATGGCCCCTATTCCGAGGCCCTGCTTCCGGTGTTTCTCAAGGCCGGGTTTAACGATCCCAAGGCTCTGACCTTCCGGATATATCCGGGCACGTCGCATAACGAGGCCGCTTGGCGGGCACGGGCGACCGATCCGCTTCGGTTTCTCCTGACATGAGTGCAGCAAGACAAGGATAAGACTAAATTCTCTTGATCGGCACAAAAGGATTGAGAGGCACAGATAAAACAGCACGCTAAGCCATCACACAAAGCTACGGATTTGATCCCCTTACTGTGATGTGACAGGCTCAAAACAGCAAAACCGCCGGATTAACAAGGGCGGAACCGAGGGTGAGGACATGACAAAGGGCAGAATGAGCCTGCTGGCGATCTGGAACATGTGTTTCGGATTCTTCGGCATACAGATCGGATTTGGCCTTCAGAACGCCAATGCCAGCCGCATTTTCCAGACCTTAGGCGCAGAGATTGAGCAATTGCCGATCCTGTGGATCGCCGCCCCAGCGACCGGCCTATTGGTCCAGCCCATCATTGGTTATTTCAGCGACAAGACCTGGGGCAAGATGGGACGGCGTCGTCCCTATTTCTTCTGGGGCGCGATCCTGACGACACTCGCCCTGATCGCCATGCCCAATTCACCCAGTTTGTGGATCGCGGCCGGGCTTTTATGGATCATGGATGCCTCGATCAATATCACCATGGAGCCATTCCGGGCCTTTGTCGGCGACCAGTTGCCTGATGAACAGCGCACCCAGGGCTATGCCATGCAAAGCTTGTTCATCGGGGCCGGAGCCGTGTTTTCGTCTGCCCTACCTTGGATCCTGTCTAATTGGTTTGATGTCGCCAGCACGGCCCCGGCCGGAATTATCCCGGACAGCGTCAAATGGTCGTTCTACATTGGCGGAGCCGGTTTGCTGTTAGCGGTGATGTGGACCGTCTTCACCACCAAAGAATATAGCCCGGATGAACTGG
This sequence comes from Asticcacaulis sp., assembly GCA_036834925.1. Lineage (GTDB taxonomy): Bacteria > Pseudomonadota > Alphaproteobacteria > Caulobacterales > Caulobacteraceae > Asticcacaulis. The sequence goes on along the minus strand of DAITMY010000008.1, from coordinate 14,212 downwards.
CGGCCTTTGAACGATCCGAAGCGGCATCAAATGACGGTCAAAGCCTTCGCGATGAGATTCCAGCCCCTGACTTGGGCCGGTTCTATGGTCTGGGCCTTGGCTTGTTGCTGGCGGGAGCGGCCCTCAGCTATGCTGTCTTCAGCCAGAACCTCGAAAAAGAACTTTATGTGCTTGGAGGCGGGCTTTTGTTATTCGGGGTCTGCCTGATTGGGGCTGGCCTGTTAAAGCAAGGCCAAAAAGACCACGGGGCGTTTTATGAGATCGTTGCCGACACCATTAGCATGCCGAAAACCATGCGCCAGTTGGCCATCGTCCAGTTTTTCTCGTGGTTCGCTCTGTTTGCCATGTGGATTTATACCACATCAGCCGTAACCGCCGTACATTACAAGACCACAGACCCGACCTCGGTTGCCTATAATGATGGGGCCAACTGGGTGGGCATCTTGTTTGCCATCTATAACGGGGTTGCGGTGATTGCGGCGCTATTGATCCCGCCGCTCTCGAAAATGATTACCCGCAAGGGCACCCATGCCCTGTGCCTGACCCTCGGGGCCTTCGGGTTTGCCGGGCTGGTGCATATGCCAACGCCAGACCTGTTGTGGATCCCGATGATCGGGATTGGCTTTGCTTGGGCCGCGATCCTGTCGATCCCCTATGCCATCCTGTCCGGCACCCTGCCGAGCGCTAAGATGGGGATCTACATGGGGGTGTTTAACTTCTTTATCGTCATCCCCCAGCTGGTGGCGGCCTCGATCCTTGGCATCCTGATCAAGACTTTCTTTAATGGCCAAGCCTTCTACGCCCTGGCTATTGGCGGCCTGAGCCTGCTGTTGGCCGCCCTCACGGTCCTCTTGGTGCAAGACAAGGCTGAGCAAGCCGCCCGCAAAGGAAACAAGGTATGAGCGCGACCCACCTGACCCGCCGCCAGAGCCTGTTGCTCGGAGCCACTACACTGAGCGCCGCCCTTAGCGCCCCGGCCTATGCCCGCACGGAAGCAAGACCCAATGCGGGCACACCGCATCCAGACTGGGCCAAGGACGCGACGATCTATCAGATCAACACGCGCCAATTTAGCCAAGAGGGCACGTTTCGCGCCATCATTCCGCAACTCAACCGGATCAAGGCTCTGGGCGCCAGCATCCTTTGGCTGATGCCGATCCATGAGATTGGCAAGGTGAACCGAAAGGGCAGCCTCGGCAGCCCCTATGCGGTGCGGGACTATTACAGCGTCAATCCGGAGTTCGGCACCCTTGAGGATTTCAAGGCCTTGGTTCAGGCCGCCCATGATCGCGGTCTGAAGCTGATCATTGACTGGGTGGCCAACCATACCGCCTGGGATAACCCGCTCGTAAGCCAGCATCCGGAGTGGTACAGCCGCGATCACGAAGGCAAGATGCACCCGACCCTGTGGCTCGACTGGACCGACATTGTCGACCTCGACTACAGCCAGCCGGGCCTGCGCCAATATATGGCCGATGCCATGACCTATTGGGTGCGCGATATCGGGATCGATGGTTTCCGCTGTGACGTTGCTCACTTTGTGCCGATCGACTTCTGGGAACAGGTCCGCCGCCAGCTTGATGCGGTCAAGCCGGTGTTCATGTTGGCCGAGGCCGATGTTCGCGATGTGCATTACAAGGCCTTCAGCGCTAGCTATGGCTGGAACTGGAACAACGCGATGCACAATATCGCCCAGGGCAAGGCGGATTGCGGCGCGCTCTGGGGCTACTATGCCGACCACCGCAACATCTTCCCCGCCACGGCCATGCGCATGCTGCATGTGTCCAACCACGACCAGAACGCTTGGGAAGGCACGGCCTATGAGCGGTTTGGTCCGGCGACCGAAGCCGCTGTCGGCCTGTCTGTGCTCGGCGAGGGCATTCCGATGATCTATAACGGTCAGGAATGTGGCGACCCTAAGCGTCTGGCCTTTTTTGAAAAAGATCCAATCGTCTGGACACCGCACCCGATGGGCGATCTTTACGCCAAGATGTTCGCAATCAAAAAGGCCAATCCGGCCCTGTGGAATGCCCCGTGGGGCGGGTTAATCGCGCCGGTGCGTCATGATCAACCCAAGGCGCTGTTTGCCTTTACCCGCAGCGTTCCAGGCAACCGGATTATGGGCTTGTTCAACCTCTCGCCCCAGCCGCTGACCGCCACACTTAACGATGCCGGGATCAGCGGGTCTTGGCAGGATCTCCTGAGCGGGGCGCGCCTGAGCCTCAAGACCGGCCAAACGATGACACTTCCGGCTTGGAGCTGGCGCGGGCTTAAAGCGGTCTAATCCTTATGGGACCAAGCCTAAAGCCGCCAGAAAACGCCGTAGACGCCAAACGCCCCCTCAGAGTCGCCATTATCGGTGGGGGGTCTGCAGGGTGGATGACCGCGGCGGCGCTGTCGCACCGGTTACGTCATAACCTTGACCTGACCCTGATCGAGTCCGACCGGATCGGAACGGTCGGAGTCGGCGAAGCGACTATCCCGCCAATCCGGCATTTCAACCGTATGCTGGGGATCGACGAAGCCACCTTCATGGCCCGCACCCAGGGCAGCTTCAAACTGGGCATACAGTTTGTAGACTGGGGCCAATTGGGGGATCGCTATATGCACCCCTTTGGCCGCTATGGGATCGATTTCGATGCCCATGGCGTATTCCAGCATTGGCTTCATGCGCATCATCGGGGTGATCCTACGTCGCTCGGGGCCTATTCCGTGGCCCGGCAAATGGCGGTGGACAACCGGTTTTCCCACCCCCTGCGAAACCCCCAACAGGTGCAGTCGAGCTATGACTATGCCTATCACTTCGATGCCGGGCTCTATGCGGCGTTTCTGCGGGAACGCGCTGAAGCCCAAGGAGTCACGCGGTGGGAAGGCGAAATACAATCGGTCTCACGCGATCCCCAATCGGGCGATGTGGTGTCGGTGCACCTGTCCGATGGTCGCGTCCTAGCGGCGGATCTCTTTATCGACTGCTCCGGCTTTCGCGGGCTCCTGATTGAAGAAGCCCTCAAGACGGGATTTGAGGACTGGTCACACTGGCTGCCCTGCGACCGGGCGCTGGCCGTCCCGTGTAAAGGCCAAAAGGCAATCACGCCCTATACCCGCTCGACCGCCAGAGCCGCAGGATGGCAATGGCGCATCCCGTTACAGCACCGGATCGGCAACGGCTACGTCTATTCCAGCGCCTTTATCTCGGATGACGAAGCGGTGGACACCCTGTTGTCCAACCTCGATGGTGCGCGCTTGGCCGACCCACGACCGTTGCGCTTTGTCACCGGTCGGCGGCGCAAAGCCTGGAACCATAATGTCGTCGCCCTGGGCTTAGCCTCGGGATTTCTCGAACCGCTCGAATCAACCAGCCTGCATCTGATCCAAACTGGCATTATGCGGCTATTGGCCCTGTGGCCCGGACATGTGATCGACCCTCTGGTCCGAGAGGAATACAACCGGTTGTCCACCTATGAATTCGAGCGCATCCGCGACTTCATCATCCTGCATTATAAGGCTACGCAGCGCACAGACGCGCCGCTCTGGACCTATACCCAGACCATGAGTGTCCCAGACAGCCTCGCCTATAAGATGGCGCATTTCCAACGCGATGGCCGCACGGTGTCCGACGGGATCGAGCTGTTTACCAATGCCAGCTGGATCTCGGTCTATATCGGTCAGAACGTGATCCCTCGGTCAGCCGACCCCGCCCTCGACCACGGCGATCCAAAAGCGGCAGCCGATCACTTGCGCCACTTACGGACGGTCATTGCGGAAACCGTCGCTACCCTGCCCACGCATGATACCGCTTTGGCAACCTATTGCCCCGCTCAACCATCTCAGGCGGCCGTCGCGGCCACATGAGCCGCAATATAGGCGGCATGATCCGGCAAGCGTTGCGCGGTGGCCCGAATAAGCGTTTCCACATGGTCCATGAACTCGCCTGTCTGGGCACTTGTGAGTTGCCGCGCAATCGGATGAAAACCCTCTGGCCGAATGCCTTGGCCCCACAGCACTTGTAACCAGGCCACTTCGGTAAATAGCTCCTCATTCTCGCGGAAAATCCGGCCTGCTTGCCGGAACAGATCGATTTTGCGCTGTAAGGTCTCCGGCAAGGTCATGGCCCGGCGGTCGCGCCAGAACGGCTCGTCTCGGCCATTGGCCCAGTAGTGCAGGATGATAAAGTCCCGGATCCGTTCGAACTCTTCACCCATCTGACGGTTATAGGTGTCGCGTAAAACCGGATCGATCCGGGCCTCTGGAAACAGGCTGATCAGTCGCACAATCCCCGACTGGATGAGGTGAATACTGGTTGACTCCAACGGCTCAAGAAACCCGGACGCCAGCCCGAGTGCCACCACATTGCGGTTCCAAAAGGCCTTGCGCCGCCCCGTCGTAAAACGGATCGGGCGCGGATCGGCCAAGGCGGGGCCATCGAGATGGGCGAGCAACAGGTCTGCCGCTTGATCGTCCGACATCATCGCGCTGCAATAGACGTGACCATTGCCGATCCGGTGCTGTAACGGGATCCGCCATTGCCACCCCGCCGGGCGGGCCGAGGCGCGGGTATAGGGTGTAAGCGGAGTAACCGACTCGCACGGCACAGCCAGCGCGCGGTCACAGGGCAGCCAATCGCGCCAGTCCTCATAACCGGTCTTCAGGGCCCCTTCGATCAAGAGCCCCCGGAACCCCGAGCAATCGAGAAACAGCTCGCCTGCGACCTCGGCTCCGCTTTCGAGACGGACCGCGCGGACATCTCCGCGACTGTCTTCAAGGTCCACGGAGACGATCTTACCTTCGATCCGACGCACCCCTAGCGCCTCAGCTTGGCTGCGCAAAGCCCGGGCATAGGCTGTCGCGTCAAAATGGAAGGCATAGGCCGGGCCGGTCAGGCGCGGATCCGGCCCCTTGACCTCGGGGGCGAAACGATTTTGCCGAGCCGCCACGGCGCTCAGCGACGCGGCCCAAAGGTCACGAAACTGACCGCGCTCTAGCCCCTCTTTGATCCAATGATGATGGTAAGGGATCCCCTGAAACGTTGCGCCGACCTCACCAAAGGCATGAAGATAGCGCTGATCCGGCGCACCCCAGCCGACAAATTCAATCCCGAGCTTATAGGAGCCATAGGTCTGGCGGACGAACGCCGCTTCATCCAATCGGATCGCCGCATTGAAGTGTCGGATTGCCGGGATCGTAGCCTCGCCCACCCCGACGATGCCGATCTCATCCGACTCGATCAGCGTTACCGACAAGGACGGCCCGATCAGTCGGATAAGCGCCATAGCCGCCATCCAGCCCGCAGAGCCGCCGCCCACAATGACCACAGTCTTTATCGGCGCCTTCATAGACCCTCGCGCTGTTAAAGCAAAATCATACCCTCAGCTCAAAAGATCTGTCTAGGGGTAAGCAACAATCAAATAAAAAAGCCTCCGGGTTTTCCCGGAGGCTCAAAGTTTACAGGTTCACAAGTCCATCAAAACTTGTACGACACACCAACTAAGTAAGTAGTCCCATAGCGCTGGAAGTCAATAACTTTCCGCTTATCACCATCCTGATATGTCATGAACGGTTCATCGCTGAGGTTATAACCTTGCAGCACAATCGACGTGCCCTTCATCGGGCCATCTTGGAACTCGTAGCCGATCTGAGCATCGTAGACGGTTTCCTCGCCGACCGAACGGGTCGCACGGCCTGCACCAAAGCCGGTGACTTCACCGAGGAAGTCCGAACGATACCGCTGGCTCAGACGGGCCTGGAAGCCATTCTTTTCATAGTAGATCGAGCTATTGACGACGGTTTCCGACAGACCCGGCACAGCGATCGGGCCGGCATTCGGATCCGGACGGATCTCGCTTTCGGTAAAGGCCCCGCTCAGTGTGGCACCGAAACCATCCAGCATCGGATGGATCAGATCGAACGGGATCGACGCCGACAATTCCCATCCCTTGATGAAGCCCTTGCCCTGATTGTTCGGGGCGTTGAGCTTGCCAAGCGGGGTGCCGAGGGCGGCCCGTTCAGCAGCCGTCAGGATGTTCAGGAAGCCCGAGAAGTCATAGATCACCGAGGCGTTGGTGTTCACCCACTGATCGATGCGCTTGTAGAAGTACGCCGCCGAGACATAGCCGCTGCCGCCAAAATACTTTTCGAACGACAGATCCACACCATTGGTGATGTAGGGCTGCAGCGACGGGTTACCGCCACCAGCCGAGAAATACGAGTTGAAGGGGTCCGTAGACGTGATCCGAGCATTGTCACGGCCAAAGGTTTGGCTAGCACTCATCTGGTCCATCCGCGGACGAGCCAGGGCCCGGGCCGCCGCAAGACGCAGATAGTAACCGTCCGTCAGATCAAACTTGAAATTCAGGCTCGGCAGAACTTCGGTATAATCCGTACCGCTGGTATTGCGGACAAAATTGGAACCGCTGATGGCCGCGCCACTCGACTCTTGCTCAGTCTTGACGATCTGAAGGCCCATGTTCCCGCTGTAGGGGATGGTCCCCATATCGCCGTCGAGCGACAGCTTCACATAGGCGGTGTAGACGGTCTCATCGACCGACCAAGCCTTGGTGATGACGTCCGCATTAGTGTTACGGGTCTGATCATAAACACCGGCATTGAGCATGGCTCGCGGATCATAAGAAACCATCGGGCCAAGGCCGAGGTAGCTCAGATTGGTGTTGCCCAGCAGCAGCCCTGAGGGAATGGCCAGCGACGCTGCGCCCCCCTTAAGAGCGATGAAGAACTCGTCGGCAGCCTTGGACTTTTCACGTTTCGTCGCGTTGATACCGATTTCCAACGCGTTCACGTCGCCCCACTCGAGGGCGCGCTTGGCGCTGAAGCGCATAGCGGTGAGTTCGTCTTCAATTGACGGCATGTTGAGGAAGCCCGCCTGACCGAACGGACGACCAGCGCCCGCATCCGTACCCCAGCCTTGCGGGCTGGTCAGCTTGATAATCGAAGCGTTGCCGTAGTTGAGGCTCGGACGAAAGGTATAGGCGTTGTCACCGGTGATGCTGAAGCCGAGATTATCGGTCGCACCCACGCCATTTTCACCGGTTCCGGCATAGGTCTCGAGGATCACGTCCTTACGATCAACCGAAGACTTCGACAGGTCGATATTTCCGCGCCAGTTTTCAGTGATCTTGAAGTCCATATTCAGGCCGATGGACATCATTTCGGCTTCGCGCAGATTGACGTCGTTGCGCATCACGCCCTTGACGCCATTGAACACGCCATTGGTCACGAGACCGTTGGAGGCGGTGTAGCCCGGCTGCAGCTGAGCTGACGACCATTGCAACGGCAGTTCGATCCCGCGCAGATCCTGTTGCTCTTCGAAATCGGCATAGAAGACGTCAAGCGAGGCATTGAAGTCTGCGTTCGGCTGATATTCCACAACCCCGATGACGCCCGTGCGCTTCAGCTCGTTGGACTGCACATAAGACTTGGACCCGCCGATGACCTTGGTCGTGGCATTCACGTCCGCATAGCCCCAAGCGTTAAAACGCTCCGATTGGGTCGGGGTGCTCATGGTCGCAACACCCAGAGCGACGCCGAGCGTATCATTGGCAAACTTGTCAACGAAGGTGACGTTGAAACGATAGCCCTTGTCTTCGCTACCGGCGTTCAGCGCGCCCTTTTCATTGAACTCATAACGCGCGCCAACCGCAAGGATACGCTGCGGCTGCTTGAGCGGGCGGATGGTGCGAAGGTCCGCAGTCCCCATCAGACCCTGACCAATCAGTGCCGCATCCGGTGTCTTGTAAACAACCACGCCCGACAGCAACTCAGACGGATATTGGTCGAACTCGACGCCACGATTGTCACCGGTCGTCACTTGCTCGCGACCGTTCAGAAGAGCCGTCGTATAATCTGGGCCAAGACCCCGGATCGACAGCTGTTGGCCACGACCATCGATACGCTGGACCGCCAGACCCGGCAGGCGCGACAAAGATTCGGCGATCGATACGTCCGGCAGCTTGCCGATGTCTTCCGCAGAGACAACCTCGACGACCCCTTCTTGGGCGCGCTTAAGGCCGATTGAATTGCGGATCGAAGCCCGGATCCCGGTGACCGTTACGGTCTCAACCGAGGCCTCATCCTGTTGGGCGGGCGGGTTCGTCGTTTGGGCCATGGCCGGAACCGCCAAACCAAGCACGGTCGCCAGAGAAAGCGCGGTCGTGCTCAGCAGGCGCACAGAGCGCGCAGTGTTCAGAGACGTCATTGTTTTCCTCCATCGCGCGCCCTTTTGCGGACGTCGCTTAGTAAGGATGAAAAATAGTGCAAATTTTTGAAAACGGAAATGCAAAAAATGCGAGGAAAGATGACCAAGGATTAATATAAGCCGCAAATTGGTGTTATTTGGTCACGGTTTTGCGGAATTGTTTCTTATATGTTCGATAAAAACGCGCATCACTTGCATATGACCCCGCCCGCGCGAACAGGAGATATAAAGGAATCCTTATGCAAATTTTTGCAAAATGGCTATAATAGACACCACTATAGGTCCAATTGCAGAATTGGCCTCATAGGGATCTTTAGCGAGATCAAGCGCCGCAGGATTCGCGGATAATCAATTCCGTCGGCAAGCGCTCAGACTGCTCGACTCTCAGCCCGCCCCCTTCCAGCAGCTTTGACACCATGATCCGACCGGCCTTGGCGGTATCTTGCGACACCGTGGTGAGGGCTGGACTTGCATAGCGACTGAAGGGGACATCATCGTAACCGACGACCGAGACGTCTTGAGGCACACGGCGGCCACTGCGCTTGATGGCCCGAATAGCCCCCAGCGCAATCAAATCACTGGCAGCCACGATCCCGTCGAAGTCGGCACCCGCCTGGATCAGGGATTGCACAGCCGCCTCAGCGGATTCGACCTCAAACAAGGCCGAGACCACTTGGTGCGGCTCCAAACTCACCCCTGCCTGATCATGCGCTTCGACAAAGCCGCGATAGCGTTGCATAGCCTCAACGGCCTCTGTATCCCCAAGAAAAATCAGCTTGCGACGACCAAGGCGCAATAAATGTGATGTGGCTCGTCGGGCGCCGAGTGGATTGTCGCTGCCGATGGCGCAATAGGTCTGATCCGGCAATTGCCCGCCCCAGACGACGAACCGACGATCACTTCGGGCCAAATCATTCAACGCCCCATGGATCCCGCCCTGACCCAGAATGATCAAACCCTCGGCGCGACTGGTTTCAACGGCATCTGAAAACTCCGCCAGAGAGGCCGGGGAGACGTGGCTCAGCACGATATCGCAGCCGCGCTCCCGTGCCGCCTCAGCCACACCGCCCAGGAGATCAAACAAGAACGGATCGCCCAACCGCGACGCCCGCGCCCTCGGTCGGGAAAAAATCACTGCAATCGTCGCCTCAGCCCCAATCGGCGCAGACGGCATATAGCTGCGAAAGGGATAGTCCATCTCCTTGGCGGCGCGCCAGATCATCTGCTTTGTGCGCATATTTACAGACGGGCTGTCATTCAGCGCGCGTGAAACTGTTGAGATCGACACCCCCGTCACGCGGGCGAGATCTTCAAGACGGGCCGTCTTTTTCTCGCTCACAATTCGCCCCAAGCCTTAAAGTGTTTAGAGAGCTTCAGCCCTTGGCGTTGGTAGTGCGATCCGTTCTGACCATAAAGGCGCTGCGGACGTTGGGTCAGGGGCTCAAACACGAGGCGGGCAACCGTTTGCCCATCCTCAAGCAAGAACGGCGTTTCGTGACTGCGCACCTCAAGCACCCCACGGGATCCCTTGCCACCCGCCTCTTCCGTGCCAAAGCCAGGGTCAAAAAAGCCTGCATAATGCACCCGGAACTCACCGACACTGGGATCAATCGGCAGCATTTCGGCGGCTTCGAGAACCGGAATTTCAACGGCTTCCTTGGAGGCCAGAATGTAAAACTCACCCGGATCCAGCAGCAATTCCCCCCTCCGGGGCTCCAGCGGTTCCCAGAAGTCGCAAGGGTCATGACCATCTACATGGTCAAGGTTGATGATGCCTGTATGGCGACGGGCCCGGAACCCAGCCAGCGGCCCGCTCAGATCCACCCCGACATCCAAGGTCCGCAAGACCGAAACCGGCCCTTGCTTCAGCCGAAGCTGGTTCAGGCGTGTCCCCGTGCGCACCAGTACCGAAAAGGTCTGGGGCGCGACTTCGAGATAGATCGGCCCGGAATAGCCAGAGCGCACATCGTCGAAAGCGGATGAGTGGTCACTGAGCAGGCGAACAAACACATCGACCCGACCAGTCGAGCTTTTAGGATTGGCGCGCGCGGCGATGCCCTCAGGCAAGGCCAAGCGCTCTTGAAGCTCAACGATATAGACACAGCCACGCTCCAGCACCGCCCCGGCGCTGAGATCCAGCTCATGCATGGCCACATCCGGCAACCGGTCCAGCACCCGTCGCCGCCCCGGAAGGAACGATGCGCGCACACGCCACGCACGGACGCCCAGCCGCAGATCAAGGCTGGCCGGTTGGATCTGGTCCGGATCAAACGGCGTCAGGCTGGTAATTGCGGCCTGCTCAGCAAGGGCTTCAAGGGACTGGTGAGGCAGGATGCCGCTGGCAATCGAAACGGTGCTCATACCCGGTTAGTAACGGCTCTGACTTCGCACGCCAAGCCCCACACGCCAGACTGTCAGCAATCTGCATAAACGGGCTTGACCCCGGGGGGCGGCGCACCCGATTTATGTCCTATGCCCCAACCTGATTATCCGCCCCAGACCCCAAACGCTTACAGCGCAGAAACCCAAGGCGTACGCGTCGATGTGCGCGTGGACTATTGCCCGGACCAGTCGGATCCGGATGTGCCGCGTCACGTCTGGGCCTATACGATCACGATTGAGAACCACAGCGATCAGGCCGTCCAGCTCCATTCGCGGCACTGGATTATTACGGACGAGCGTGGACGCACGGAAGAAGTCAAGGGACTGGGCGTCGTGGGGCAACAGCCGGTGATCCTGCCGGGCGGATCGCACGAATACACCTCTGGATGCCCGCTCAATGCGTCATCGGGTGTGATGCAGGGCCGGTTTCTGATGATCGGTGCTGACGGCACACGATTTGAAGCCGATGTCCCGGCCTTTTCCCTCGACCTGCCCTATACCCGCAAGACCCTGAACTAGGGCCGCCTTGACTGTGGCTCAAACAAAAAGGCCGGGTGCGGAACCCGGCCTGACTATGAATGGGTTCATCCTTTACAGATACCGCCGCAAAGACCGCGCGAGATCTGTGCCATTGTCGCGCTTTTTCTTTTGCTGGGGCTGATAGGCCAGACGCGCATGCTCCACACAGTAGGGGCTGCCCTCGCATGAGCGACGACCACAGAAGGTAAATTCATCCGTCGCCGGATCACCAATCGGCCACTTGCACATATGCGCGCCGAGAGTGAGCACCGTCGCGGTGCCCGGACCCTCTTCGAGGATCACCGGAACACTGACCGGTACGGGACGCGCCAAGGGCTCGGCCCGGCGCGGTGCGGGTTGGGCTGCAGCGACCGGTGCTGAGGGCGTCGCCGACGCCGGACGCGCCGGACGCGCTGGCTTGAACAACGGACGAGCCGGCTGCGATGGGGCTGCGCGACCAGATAATCCGAGGCGGTGTACCTTGCCGATCACGGCATTGCGAGTCACGCCACCGAGCTGTTTCGCAATCTGGCTCGCCGAATGACCTTCGAGCCAAAGTTTCTTGAGGGTTGCAACGCGTTCATCGGTCCAGCTCATCAGTCACTGCCTCCCCGTCGGGTCATGATGGCCTCTGCCTGTGGCCCTGACACAAAGGCCAAGAGCCACTAGATGTAGAAGCGATCCGGGAGCGCCGCGCCCCCTCACAGCTACATATCGTAAACGGTTTATTAACCGTCGCAACATCTGGGGTGAGTCGGAACCCAGACTGTCCACATGAATCTATATCTAGTGGTTGTCCACAGGGTGCATGGTCTCAGCCCGCCCCTTGTATTCCCAGCAACAGAGGCGCATCTGTGCGTCCTGGCACAGACTTGGGACTGATTTCCGATGACGGATACCGCTTCACCCCCCGCAAAAGCACCCGTAATCCCGGAGACGGTTCCGGTTCCGCGGCAATACAGCGGAATCAACTGGATCGGGCTCAGCACGCTCTACCAGCGCGAAGTGCGTCGGTTTATTAAAGTGGGCATGCAGACCGTCGCAGCCCCTGTGGTGACAACTCTGCTTTATATGCTGGTGTTTGTGGTCGCGATGAGCGGGGCCAACCCGGGCAGCCATGGCCTACCCTTTGCCCAGTTTGTCGCCCCCGGCCTAATCATGATGGCCATCCTCAACAATGCCTTTGCCAATGCCTCATCGAGCCTGATCCAGGCCAAGATCATGGGCACGGCCCCGGACTTTCTGATGCCGCCGCTGACGCCGTTGGAATTGTTGCTGGGGTTTGGCTTGGGAGCCGCCACGCGGGGCCTGGCCGTTGGGCTTGTGACCGCCGTCACGGTTTGGCCGTTTGCGCAATATAGCGTCCATCACCTGTGGGCGATTGTGTTCTTCAGCATGGGCGCCTCCCTGATCATGGGCCTGGCCGGGGTCATTGCTGGGCTGTGGTCAGAAAAATTTGACCAGCTCGCGGCTGTGACCAATTTCGTCATCACCCCCATGACCTTTTTGTCCGGGACCTTCTATGAGATCGGCCGACTGCCTGAACCGTTCCAGACCCTCAGCCACTTCAACCCCATGTTCTATATGATCGACGGGTTCCGCTATGGCTTTACCGATTTCAACGACAGCAACCTCGCCGTGGGCGTGGCCATTGTCCTCGCGCTGACCGGTATCCTCAGCCTGGCTTGCTATATGATCCTCAAGAGCGGCTGGCGGCTGAAGTCCTGAGTGATCCGTTGGCGTAGCGAGCGGCCAAGGCAATTTCCGGCGTGACAAACCCGCGCCGCTTCGCTAAGAACGCCTCCCTCAGGCGGGTATGATGTAATGGTAGCCTGTCAGCTTCCCAAGCTGAACGCGCGAGTTCGATTCTCGCTACCCGCTCCAGACACGCCAGCAAAAAGCCCCCGGAACGCGCCGGGGGCTTTGCCGTTTCAGACCCTACGCGAAGGCCTACAAAATCCCCGGCAGGTCCAGGCCCTGTTCGCGGGCACAATCGCGGGCGATGTCATAGCCGGCATCCGCATGGCGCATGACGCCGGTGGCTGGATCGTTCCACAACACCCGCTCCAGACGCGCCGCTGCTTCGGGGGTCCCGTCCGCACAGATTACCATGCCCGAGTGCTGGGAAAAGCCCATGCCCACGCCGCCGCCATGGTGCAGCGACACCCAGGTGGCCCCCGAGGCCGTGTTCAGCAGCGCGTTCAGTAACGGCCAGTCGGACACAGCATCCGATCCGTCCTTCATCGCCTCGGTCTCGCGGTTGGGCGAGGCCACAGACCCGGAATCGAGGTGATCGCGTCCGATCACCACCGGCGCTTTCAGCTCGCCCCGGGCTACCATCTCATTGAAGGCGAGCCCCAGGCGGTGACGGTCACCGAGACCCACCCAACAGATGCGCGCAGGCAGCCCCTGAAAGCGGATCCGCTCGCGGGCCATATCTAGCCAGCGGTGCAGATGCGCGTTGTCCGGAAGCAGCTCCTTGACCTTTTGGTCGGTGCGATAGATGTCCTCAGGGTCTCCCGACAGAGCCGCCCAGCGGAACGGGCCAATGCCGCGGCAGAATAGTGGGCGGATATAGGCCGGCACGAAACCCGGGAAGGCAAACGCGTTTTCCAGCCCCTCTTCCAGCGCCATCTGACGGATATTATTGCCATAATCGAGGGTCGGCACCCCCGCATTCCAGAAATCGACCATGGCCGCCACATGCTCGCGCATCGAGGCCTTGGCGGCCTTGACCACCGCCTGCGGATCGCTTTCGCGTTTGGCTTTCCACTCACCGAGGCTCCAGCCCTTGGGCAGGTAGCCATTCAGGGGATCGTGGGCCGAGGTCTGGTCGGTGACGATATCCGGACGCACGCCGCGACGGACAAGCTCCGGGAAAATCTCGGCGGCATTGCCAAGAAGGCCGACCGAACGAGCCTCGCCTGCGGCGGTCCAGCGCGCAATCATGGCCAGAGCCTCATCAAGGCTGTCGGTCTTTTCGTCGAGATAGCCGGTCCGCAGGCGGAAATCGAGGCTGTCCGGATTGCATTCCACCGCCAGACAGCAAGCCCCGGCCATAACCGCCGCCAGCGGTTGGGCCCCGCCCATACCCCCAAGTCC
>DAITMY010000007.1:0-20614 GCA_036834925.1 Asticcacaulis sp. | reverse complement strand
CGCCGATCGCCATGGAAGAGAAGCTGCGCTTCGCCATCCGTGAAGGCGGCCGCACCGTCGGCGCCGGCGTTGTCGCGAAGATCGTCGAGTAACGATCTGAGCGACCCTTCTGAGTGGCCAGACGCGCATGCGCGTCTGGCGCGCGAAGATTGACACAGACTGAATACGAAAACCCCCGCCGGGCAACCCGCGGGGTTTTTTCGTTGGCTGGGTTTTTGTGCGTTTAACGGTGCGCTTTAAGGCAATGCTCACGTTTTGTCGCTAAACGCAGGGTTGGGCACAAAAGGGTGTTCAGCGTAAGGCGTATGGTTGGCACAATGATCAAGGTAGAGATTTTACACCCCGACCTCCGTGACGCTCACCTTGAGCTTTGGAGCGCTTGGCAGGGCCGAAATCCGGATTTGACCAGCCCATTTTTTGATCATCGCTTTTTCGCTGCCGCGGCCCGTACGGTGCCCGGAGCGCGGGTGGCGGTGTTTCTTGAGAGAGGCCATCCCATTGCGTTCTTTCCATTTCAGCGTCGTGGCCAACTGATCCAGCCGCTTGGGGCACCCTTGTGTGACTATCATGGCCTGATCGCCGCTCCCGGCACAGATGTGGACCTCAAGCTCATGCTGAGGCGCGCCCGCGTGGGTGTTCTGCGCTTTGGCAGTTGGGTGGGACCTGTCCATAATGCCGTGCCCGTTGCGACACACGAGCGTCTGGCCATTCGTATGCCTGCAGGCTTTGAGGCTTGGCTCGCCGGGCAACATCAACGCCATCATAAGTTTTATAAAAATCTCGGACGCTGTGAGCGGGGGGCGGAGCGGGACCTGGGGCCCTTACGCCTTGAAATCGAGACGAACAATCTTGAATCACGGAACTGGATTATCGCACACAAGCAAGCCCAGTACCGCCGTACCGGACGCCATGATGTGTTTCAGTGTGGCTGGACCCGGGATCTATTAGGTCAACTCAGTCAAACGGCCACGCCCGAGTTTGGCCTTCACACCTTTGTTCTCTATGCGGGGGACACGCGTTTGGCCGCTGAAATGGTGCTTCGCAAAGGACAGGAAATCCATCGCTGGTTCCCGGCCTATGATCCACAGTTTCATCGCTACAGTCCTGGGGTGTTGCTTCTGAGCGCCATGCTCAAGCACCTTGGGGCAGAGGGCGTAAACCATATCGATTTTGGCAGTGGGGATGAGCCCTATAAGCGCTACATGGCGGATCCCGTCGGCCCTGTGCATGAGGGACGGGCCGAGACGTGCTTACTGCATCTTGCGGTCAGTCATGGATTGGATTGGCTGGAAACTCGAATGCCGCAGCAGCAGGCCCGCGTCATGGCTTTCCGCAACAGTCTGCGCCGCCGGGTCGATGTGATTAGTGGCTGTGAAACCCGTCTTGATGGGTGGCTGAGGGCATCGGCTGTCGCAGCCGTGGCTATGACGGGCAAATTGACGAGCCTGAGCCAGCCCACGGGCTGACTTGAGCCCGATCCGATGAATTCGGTGTCATGACTCTCAATTAAGCTGACAGCCCGCACACACGGCGTCAGTGTGTTGGAAATCGGGAGGCCCACATGACCCTTAAATTGAACACCCCAGTTAAAATTCTGGTTCCGGCCGCACTTGTATCTGCACTGGCGCTTGTGCCCAGTTTGGCGCAAGCAGAAAAGTCTATGGCCAGCCTCAAGGTCAAAGACGCCGTGGTTCGCTTGGTTGTCATTCCAGAAGATCGCACAGACTTTTCCTACAGCCTGACCAAGGGCTCTGAGGCTTTTCCAGTCCTGACCGTGCGCCAGGACGGAAATCGCCTAGTCTTTGATGGGAATCTGAAGCGTAAAATCCGTAGCTGCAACAATATGCGCAATAAGGCCGGGAACATGCCGATTGATCCCATGACGCCGGACCCCGAAGCGCAGGTGACCCTTCGTGATGGACAGGATCTGAAGCTGAGCGAGGCGCCGCTGTTAGTGGTTCGGGCCCCTAAGTCGGTCGCGGTTAGCACCTCCGGTGCCTCTGTTGTCGCGGTCGGTCGGTCGCAATCTCTGGAAGTCAGTAATGCGGGCTGCGGGGCTTGGACCGTCGCCAATGTCGAACAGCGCTTAGAAATCAATCAGGCTGGCTCCGGCAAAATCGTGGCTGGTAACAGCGCCGAGACTAAGGTCAGTGTTGCCGGATCCGGTGACATCTACGTCGCGGATACCAAGGCGCTTGAAGTTTCGATTGCCGGATCCGGTGATGTCAGCGCGCGGCGTGTCGAAGGTCCTGCGGAAGTTAACATTGCCGGATCCGGTGACGTCCGTATTCAGCAAGGCAAGCTTAGCAAACTAGACGTGTCGATTGCGGGTTCGGGCGACATCAAGGCTCCCCGGGTCGTCGATCTGACGGTCTCAATCATGGGATCAGGCGATGTTGAGGTCGAGAGCATCGAAGGGAAGCGCTCGGTCTCGATCATGGGCGGTGGCCGTATTAACGTGATCAAAGAGTAAGCCCTTAAGTCAATTCGGGCCTTTGAAGTCAATCCGGATGGGCGTGACATCCCTGTCCGGATTGTTAACCATAGTCTTTAGCGATAAAGAAAGTTGCAATTGCTAGCATATCCCAACAGGGGAGACGCACGTGCTCGGCATATCGCATGTTGAAATAGTTCGGCCATCAGAACTGACCGACGCAGACCTCGCGTTCTGGCGGCGCGCACGCCGTGTCAATATCATTTACGACAGTCCCTATTTCGCGCCGGACTATGTCCTTGGTCTCGCTGAGGTGGTGCCTCACGGCTTTGTGGCGCGTCTTTGTCGGGGGGATGAGCTGGCCGGTCTGTTGCCGTTTCAGCGCCGGGGGCGCACGATCCAGCCCTTTGGTGCGCCACTGACAGACTATTGCGGGATTATCAGCCTGCTTCCCCTCGATTATGATCCCGCTATGCTCCTAACGTGGCTCAATGCGGATGTCTTGGAATTCCAAGGGTGGATCGGCCGGGGCCAAGAAGAGCACCGTAACCTCATCCGCAATACATCCCAGATCGCAGACCTCTCTCAGGGCTATGACGCCTATTTGCAGGCACAGAAGACAACTCACCACAAGTTTTTTAAGAACGTGGCTCGTTGCGAGCGAAATCTAGAGAAAGATTTTCCGGGCCTGACCTTCCGCTTCGGGCCCGTTACGCACGATGTACTTGATTGGGTTCTTGAGCATAAGCGCGATCAGTATCAACGTACGGGAATGCACGATGTGTTCTCATGCGGCTGGACACGCGATGTCCTGTTGTCGCTGGCCCGCTCGGATGCACCGGAACTGGGATTGCGGGTCGGGCAGTATCTTTACGAGGGACGCCGGGTTGCGGCTGAGATTTGTCTCCTTAATGGCAAGACCCTGCACCTTTGGTTTCCCGCCTACGCCCCCTCTTACGCACGCTATTCCCCTGGCATTCTCCTCACCCTATCGATTCTGAAGCACGTGGCGGAACTGGGTGTGACTGCTGTTGACTTTGGGTGCGGCGGGGAGGGGTACAAGCACACCATGACAAGTCCCGGACGGGAGTTCCTTGAAGGGGGCATGGTTCGCGCCCCCAAAGCCGATCCAATCCGGAAGGTCCTTGGACAATTGGCACCACGTCATGTTGAACGCTACGATTCGATTCGGCTTGGCCTGAGGCGCCGTATGGCCGTGATCCGAGCCTGCGAAGTCGATTTACGGGGAAAACTGAACGCCTATCAGGCCTTGATCCGGCGCGCCTTGAAGCGTTTAAAACCCGACGCGACCAAGGCCTGAAGAATTCCCCGATTGGGGTGCGATTGGCCTTGACGGATCCTGATTCCATAGGCATAAGCACCACCTCTGTTGGACCGGCTGTGACCTTTCTGGGTCAGACGCGGTTCGCAAGACGTACGGACGTCGTGCTACTGGCCCTTTGGGTTGGCAACACATTTTCCGATCACGGGCCCACGCGGGCTTTACCGCGCGGGCCTTCGTTTTTGCGGATTAAGTGTCCGAATGCTCTAGGGCATTCGGAGCCGGTCTTTGAAATGGTTCATAGGGCGCGGTAGTCGCAACCTGTAGGAAAACGAGCGATATGGATCGTCAGAACATCCGCATCAGGCTCAAGGCCTTCGATCACCGCGTGCTGGACCATTCCGCGCGCGAAATCGTCAATACGGCCAAGCGCACTGGTGCCACCGTACGGGGGCCGATCCCCCTGCCGACGCTCATTGAGCGTTACACCGTCAACCGCTCGCCGCACGTCGACAAGAAGTCGCGCGAGCAGTTCGAAATCCGCACGCACAAGCGTGTGCTCGATATCGTCGATCCGACCCCGCAGACTGTGGACGCGCTCATGAAGCTCGACCTGTCCGCTGGTGTGGACGTCGAGATCAAGATCTGAGGAGGGACCCATGGCCTCTAAACTCAGAACTGGCGTAATCGCCAAGAAGCTCGGCATGACTCGTTACTTCGACGAGAGCGGCGCCCATGTTCCTGTGACTGTTCTGGCGCTTGATGGCTGCCAGGTCGTTGCGCATCGTACCGAAGAAAAGGACGGCTATGTCGCCCTTCAGCTCGGTGCGGGTTCGCGTAAGGCCAAGAACGTGTCGAAGCCGGAACGTGTCCGTTTCGCTAAGGCCGAAGTTGAGCCGAAAGCTGTCATCCATGAATTCCGCGTGAGCGGTGACAACCTCATCGAGGTTGGCGCTGAGCTGACGGCTGACCACTTTGTGGTGGGCCAGCGCGTCGACATTCAGGGCACCACCATCGGTAAGGGTTTTGCCGGTGCGATGAAGCGCTGGAACTTCGGCGGGATGCGCGCCACCCACGGGGTCTCGGTCTCGCACCGGGCTCACGGGTCGACCGGTAACCGTCAGGATCCGGGTCGTACCTTCCCGGGTAAAAAGATGGCGGGTCACTACGGTGTCGAAACTGTCACCACCTTGAACCTTCAGGTCATGCGCGTAGATGTCGAGCGTGGTCTGATCCTGATCAAGGGTGCCGTTCCGTGCGCTGAAGGCAGCTATGTGAAGATCCGCGACGCCGTGAAAAAGGCGCGTCCGGCCGATGCCCCGATCCCGGGTGCTTTCCGCAAGCCGGGTGCGGCTGCGGTTGTGGCTGACGCTCCGGCTGAAGACGTTGCTGCTCCGGAAGCCTCGAACGAAGGGGCCGAATAATCATGAAACTGCAAGTCACCAATCTGGAAGCGACCAGCGCCGGTGAGATCGAGCTTTCGGATGCCGTTTTCGGCCTGGAAGAGATCCGCACGGACATTCTGGCACGCTGTGTGAACTGGCAACTGGCTAAGCGCCGCGCTGGTACGCACAAGGTTCAGACCCGGAACGAGAATTCTCGTACCGGTAAGAAGATGTACAAGCAAAAGGGCACCGGTGGTGCGCGTCACGGCTCGCGTCGTGCCCCGCAATTCGTCGGCGGTTCGCGCGCTTTCGGTCCGGTTGTTCGCTCGCATGCGTTCGATCTGCCCAAGAAGGTCCGCGCCCTGGCTCTGCGTCATGCGCTGTCGTCGAAGGTTAAGGCGGGTTCCCTGATCATTCTTGATCAGGTTGCTGTCGAAAACCCGAAGACGAGCGCGCTGAAGGCCTCTTTTGAAAAGCTGGGCCTGAGCAATGCTCTGTTCATCGCTGGTCTCGAAGTTGACACCAACTTCGCCCTGGCTTCGCGCAACATCCCGAACATCGACGTGCTGCCCTATGCGGGCTTGAACGTCTATGACGTGCTGCGCCGCGAGAAGCTCGTGCTGACCCGCGCCGCGGTCGAAGCCATCGAGGCGCGTTTTGCTGAAGGGGAGGTCGCATAATGGCCGCTACACTTCGTAACTACGACGTCATCTTGGCGCCGCACATCACTGAAAAAGCGACTGTTCTGTCGGAACAGAACAAGGTTGTCTTTAAGGTGGCGCACGATGCCAGCAAGGACGAAATCGCCGCTGCCGTCGAAGCCCTGTTCAACGTGAAAGTCACCAAGGTCAACACCCTTGTGACTCAGGGCAAGACCAAGCGCTTCCGGGGCATCCTCGGTCGTCGCAGCGATATCAAAAAAGCGATTGTCACCCTGGCTGAAGGCCAGGCGATTGACATCACCACTGGTCTGTAAGGGGAGGGCTGAACATGGCATTGAAGCATTTTAACCCGACCTCGCCCGGCCGCCGTAGCCTGGTCCTCGTGGACCGCTCGGAACTGCACAAGGGTCGTCCGGAAAAGGCGCTCGTTGAAGGTCTGACGAAGTCGGGCGGTCGTGGGGCTTCTGGTCGTATCGCCGTGCGCTTCCGTGGCGGCGGGGCCAAGCGTCTCTATCGTCTGGTGGATTTCAAGCGTCGCAAGTGGGGTGTTCCTGCTGTCGTCGAGCGTCTGGAATACGATCCGAACCGGACGGCCTTCATCGCTCTGATTTCGTATCAGGACGGCGAAAAGGCTTACATCCTCGCGCCGCAACGCCTTAAGGCCGGTGACACTGTCATCGCCGACGCCAAGGTCGACGTGAAGCCGGGTAACGCCATGCCGCTGCGCGCCATGCCGATCGGGACCATCATCCACAACGTTGAGCTAAAGCCCCTCAAGGGCGGTCAGCTGGCCCGTTCGGCCGGTGCCTATGCTCAGCTGGTGGGCCGCGATGCCGGTTATGCTCAGATCCGTCTGACATCGGGCGAGTTGCGTATGGTTCTGGACACCTGCATGGCCACCGTTGGCGCTGTGTCTAACCAAGACCACATGAACGAAAGCCTCGGCAAAGCCGGGCGCTCGCGTCACATGGGGCGTCGTCCGCACGTTCGCGGTGTCGCCATGAACCCGATCGACCACCCGCACGGTGGTGGTGAAGGCCGCACTTCGGGTGGCCGGAACCCCGTGACCCCCTGGGGTCAGCCGACTAAGGGTCGTAAAACCCGTAAGAACAAAGCGACGGACAAATACATTATCCGTTCGCGTCACGTTAAGAAGGCTCGCTAACCGATGGCACGCTCCGTTTGGAAAGGCCCCTTCGTCGACGGCCACCTTCTGAAGAAGGCGGAAGCTGCGCAGGAATCCGGCCGCAAGGACGTTATTAAAACCTGGTCGCGGCGTTCGGTAATCATGCCCCAGTTCGTGGGTCTGACTATCGGCGTCTACAATGGCCAAAAGCATGTCCCCGTTCTCGTGTCCGAGGACATGGTCGGCATGAAGTTCGGTGAGTTCTCGCCTACGCGGAACTTCCCGGGTCACGCGGCCGACAAGAAAGCCAAGAGGAAGTAACCGATGGGACAGACGACAAACCCCCGTCGCGTTGCGCCTACAGAGGCCCGCGCCAAGCTCGTTAACGTGCGCATCAGCCCTCAGAAGCTGAACCTGGTCGCTCAGTCGATCCGGGGTCTTCCGGTGCAGCGCGCGCTCAACGAGCTGGAGTTCAGCCGCAAGCGCATCGCCAAGGACGTCCGTAAGGCGCTCTATTCGGCGATCTCAAACGCTGAGAACAACCACAACCTCGACATCGACAACCTGGTCGTTGCCGAGGCCTATGTGGGCAAGAACATGGTCATGAAGCGTTTCAGCGCCCGTGCTCGTGGTCGCTCGTCGCGCATCTTGAAGCCGTTCTCGGAAATCACGATCGTTGTCCGTGAACTGGGCCGGGAGGCGGCATAATGGGTCAGAAAGTTAATCCGGTTGGTCTGCGCCTCGGCGTCAACCGCACCTGGGACAGCCGTTGGTTTGCGGCTCGCCCGGACTACGCAAAGCTTCTGCACCAGGACCTGAAAATCCGTGCGATGCTGAAGGAGCGTCTGGCTCAGGCCGGGATCTCCCGTATCATCATCGAGCGTCCGCACAAGAAGTGCCGGATTACCATCTATGCTGCCCGTCCGGGTGTCGTGATCGGTAAAAAAGGCGCGGACATCGACAAGCTGCGCAAGGAAGTCGGCGCCCTCACCGAGGGTGAAGTGTTCCTGAACATCGTCGAAGTCCGTAAGCCGGAAGTCGACTCTCAGCTCGTCGCCGAGTCCATTGCTCAGCAGCTGGAGCGTCGTGTGGCGTTCCGCCGCGCCATGAAGCGGTCGATCCAATCGGCCATGCGTCTGGGTGGCAAGGGGATCCGGATCAACGTGTCGGGTCGTCTCGGCGGTGCGGAAATCGCCCGTATGGAATGGTACCGCGAAGGCCGTGTGCCCCTGCACACCCTGCGCGCTGACATTGACTTCGGTTTTGCCGAAGCCAAGACCACCTATGGCATCATCGGCATCAAGGTTTGGATCTTCAAGGGCGAAGTCCTTGAGCATGATCCGATGGCTCAGGACAAGCGTTGGGCTACCGAAGCCTCAGGACCGTCGTCAAACGAAGGTCGTGAGCGCGGTGATCGTAACAACCGCGGCCCGCGCCGTGACCGCAACCAGCGTGAGGCTTAATCGTCATGCTGCTACCTAAGCGCACAAAATATCGTAAGGCCTTTAAAGGCCGTATCCATGGCAATGCCAAGGGTGGTTACTCGTTGAACTTTGGGTCCTACGGCCTGAAGACCACCGAGCCGGAGCGTCTGACGGCCCGTCAAATCGAAGCCGCCCGTCGCGCCATCACCCGTCAGATGAAGCGTCAAGGCCGCGTTTGGATCCGGATCTTCCCGGATCTGCCCGTCACCGGAAAGCCCGCCGAAGTTCGGATGGGTAAGGGTAAGGGGGCCGTGGATTACTGGGCCGCGCGCGTCGCTCCGGGCCGTATCCTGTTCGAAATCGACGGCGTTGCCGACGATATCGCCCGGGAAGCCCTGCGTCTGGGTGCTGCCAAACTGCCGGTCCGGACCCGTGTTGTCACGCGTCTCGACGCCGGTATCGCACCCTCGGCGGAGTCATAAGCGATGAAGATCGAAACTATGCGGGGCCTGACCCCGGACCAGCTCCACGACGAGCTTCTGAAGCTCAAGAAAGAGCAATTCAACCTGCGCTTCCAGGCAGCAACGGGTCAGCTTGAAAAGACCCACCGCGCCAACGAAGTGCGTAAGGACATCGCCCGCATCAAGACTTTGATGAGCGCGCAACGGACCGCCTGAGGACAGAACGAACATGCCGAAGCGAATTCTCGAAGGCCTGGTCGTCTCTGATAAGGGCGACAAGACCGTGGTTGTGAAAGTGGAACGCACCGTTCTGCACCCTCTGCTCCGTAAAACGGTGCGAGTGTCAAAGCGGTACCACGCTCACGACGAAGCGAACCAATATAAATCCGGCGAGGTTGTCCGCATTCGTGAATGCGCACCCAAGTCAAAACTGAAGCGCTGGGAAGTCCTTCCGCGGGACACCCAGGGCGCAGCCCAGTAAGAGAAGGGGCTACAAATGATTCAGATGCAAACTAATCTGGACGTTGCCGACAACTCTGGGGCTCGCCGGGTCATGTGCATCAAGGTGCTTGGCGGCGCAAAGCGTCGCTACGCCTCGGTCGGCGATCTGATCGTCGTCTCCGTCAAGGAAGCCATCCCGCGCGGCCGCGTGAAAAAAGGTGACGTTCTGCGCGCGATCGTTGTGCGCACGTCCAAGGACATCCAGCGCAAGGACGGATCGGTTATCCGTTTCGACACCAACGCTGCTGTGATCGTCAACAAGCAAAGCGAGCCGATCGGCACGCGGATCTTCGGCCCGGTTCCCCGTGAACTGCGTGCGAAGAACCACATGAAGATCATTTCGCTGGCTCCGGAGGTGCTCTGATGGCTGCCAAGATTAAAAAGGGCGACCGTATTGTCGTTCTGACCGGCAAGGACAAGGGCCGGACCGGTCAGGTCCTGCAGGTCTTGCCGACCGAAGAGCGTGTGCTGGTGCAGGGCATCAACATCGTTCAGCGTCACACCCGCCAGAGCCAGGCTAACCCCCAGGGCGGCATCATCAACAAAGAAGCACCGCTCCACATTTCGAATGTGGCTCATGTTGATCCGAAGACCGGCAAGCCGACCCGCGTGGGCTTCCAGATCGACGGCGACAAGAAAGTGCGCGTTGCCAAGAAGTCGGGCGAGGCTATCGATGGCTGAGACTGAAACCTATATCCCGCGTCTGAAGCAAGTTTATCTCGAAAGCATCCGCAACGAGATGAAATCGCAGTTCGCGTACACCAACGAAATGCAGGTCCCCAAGCTCGACAAGATTGTCTTGAACATGGGGATCGGTGAAGCGGTCACGGACTCCAAGAAGGCCCAGGCGGCCATCAAGGATCTGACGGCCATTTCCGGTCAAAAGCCTGCGGCCACCCGCGCCCGTCAATCCATCGCCGGCTTCAAGCTGCGCGAAGGCATGGTGGTCGGCGCGAAGGTGACCCTTCGGAAAGACCGCATGTATGAGTTCCTCGACCGTCTGATCACGATCGCTCTGCCGCGCGTGAAGGACTTCCGGGGCCTCAACGGCAACAGCTTCGACGGTCGTGGCAACTATGCCATGGGTCTGAAGGAACATATCGTGTTCCCTGAGATCAATTACGACCAAATCGATCAGATGTGGGGCATGGACATCGTCGTTTGCACCACGGCCCGGACCGATCAGGAGGCCAAGGCTCTCCTGAAGGCGTTCCAATTCCCGTTCACCAACTGACGGGCGGGGAGAGAGACACGATATGGCAAAGAAGAGTGCGATCAATCGCAACGAGATGGTCAAGGCCCTCGTTGACAAATACGCCGCAAAGCGCGCTGCGCTGAAGGCGATTGCTGTTGACGAAAGCCTGCCGCTCGAAGAGCGTTTTGAGGCCCGTCTGAAGCTGGCTAAGCTTCCGCGGAATTCCTCGCCCACCCGCATCCGTAACCGCTGCGAAATCACCGGCCGTCCGCGCGCTTTCTATCGGAAGCTGAAGATGAGCCGTATTGCCCTGCGTCAACTGGCCTCTCATGGCCAGGTCCCGGGCATGACGAAGTCGAGCTGGTAAGGAGGGTCCGATATGTTTGTGAATGATCCTCTGAGCGATATGATCGCTCGCATCAAGAACGCCGCCATGCGCAAGCGTTCTAAGGTGCTCACCCCGGCTTCGAAGCTGCGCGCCCGCGTTCTGGATGTGCTGCTCGAAGAAGGTTACATCCGTGGTTACTCGGTCGTTGAGACCCCCGGTGAGTTTCCGCAGTTCGAAATCGAACTGAAGTACTTTGACGGCGTGCCCGTCATTGCGGAAATCAGCCGCGTGTCCAAGCCGGGCCGCCGCGTCTATTCGTCGATCAAGGATCTGAAGCCGATCAAAAACGGCCTCGGGATCTCGATCTTGTCGACACCGAAGGGTGTCATGTCCGACAACGCTGCCCGCGAAAATAACGTGGGTGGTGAAGTCCTCTGCCGCGTCTACTAAGGCGAGGGAAGGGAACTTTATATGTCTCGGATTGGTAAAAAAGCAGTCGCGGTGCCGTCAGGCGTCCAAGTGACCCTCTCGGGTCAGGACATCTCGGTCAAGGGCCCCAAGGGGCAACTGGCTATCACCGTGGTTGAAGAAATCGAAATCAAGAACGAAAACGGTCAGCTGACCTTCACGCCGCGTGACACGACTAAGCGTCACCTGTCAATGTGGGGTCTGTCGCGCACCTTGGTGGCCAATATGGTCAAGGGTGTGACCGAAGGGTATGAAACGACGCTTGAATTGGTTGGTGTGGGTTACCGCGCGGCCTTGAAGGGCCCGGATCTGTCGCTGCAACTGGGGTTCAGCCACGATGTGGACATCCCGCCGCCGGCAGGCATCACCTTTATCGTTCCCAAGCAAACCGAAATCAAGATTTCGGGTATCGATAAGCAACTGGTTGGCGAAGTCGCTGCGAAGATCCGCAAGATCCGTCCGCCCGAGCCTTACAAAGGCAAGGGTGTGCGTTATCAAGGCGAAACCGTCCGCCGCAAGGAAGGCAAGAAGAAGTAAGCCATGGCTCTGTCTCCTCGCGAATCTCTGCTTCGCCGCGCGCAGCGTAACCGTACGCGCCTGAAGAAGCTCTCCAACGGCCGCCCGCGTCTGTCGGTGTTCCGTTCGGATAAAAACATCTATGCGCAGGTCATTGATGACCTGAACGGTGTGACCTTAGCTGCTGCTTCGTCGCTGGAAGGCGAAAAGAAGCGTGGTTCTGACAAGGCCTCTGCGGCCCTTGTCGGTAAGCTGGTCGCAGAACGTGCCCTGGAAAAGGGTGTTACGGACGTCGTCTTTGATCGTGGCGGATATATCTTCCATGGCCGGGTGAAAGCCTTGGCCGATGCCGCGCGCGAAGCCGGCCTGAACTTCTAAGGGAACGCGCATGGCTCGTGGTAACGAACAACGCGATCAACGTGGTGGTGACCGCCGCGATCGCACCGAAGAACAGAGCGAGTTCGTCGAGAAGCTCGTTCACATCAACCGCGTCGCAGCGACCGTGAAGGGGGGCCGCCGGTTCTCCTTCGCCGCGCTGATGGTCGTGGGTGATCAAAAAGGCCGCGTTGGCTTCGGTCATGGCAAGGCACGTGAAGTGCCGGAAGCCATCCGTAAGGCGACCGAAGAGGCCAAGAAGAGCATGATCCGTGTGCCGCTCCGCGAGAGCCGCACCCTGCACCACGACGGCTATGGCCGTTGGGGCGCCGGTAAGGTGGCTATGCGCGCGGCCCCTCCGGGCACGGGCGTGATCGCCGGGGGTCCGATGCGTGCGGTTCTTGAAACCGTCGGTATTTCGGACGTGGTTGCCAAGTCGCTGGGGTCTTCTAACCCCTACAACATGGTGCGCGCCACGTTTGAAGCGCTGAAGGTTCAGTCTTCGCCCCGTCAGATCGCCAACAAGCGCGGTAAGAAGGTCGGCGACATCATCAGCCGCCGTAACGACGGAGCCTCGGCTCCGGACGCCATCGAGGGCTAAGTCATGAGCAAGACTGTCACTGTGAAGCAAACCGGCAGCCCGATCCGTCGTACCAAGGATCAGCTGGCCACCCTTAAGGGGCTGGGGCTGAACCGTATCGGGCGGACCTCGACCCTCGAGGATACCCCTTCGGTTCGCGGGATGATCGCGAAGGTGGCCCACATGGTCGCCATCGTCGACGAAGCTTGATAACGAAAAAAAACAGCACGCGCGTTTCGATTTCGGGACGCGCGTGATTGTTTTTGTCCGGGTTCCGATTTATTCGGGACCTTCTTTTATAGGCGCTCTGTCTCAATCGTGTCGGAGCGTCAGCCGAGTCGTCTGTGGCCACCATCTACAGCGGCGTAAATCTCAAGGAGAGGCATCATGGTAAAGCTCAATGAACTGCGTGATAACGAAGGCGCCACCAAGGGCCGCATGCGGGTTGGCCGGGGTCCGGGTTCGGGCAAGGGCAAGACCTCGGGTCGCGGTGTGAAGGGTCAGAAGTCCCGGACTGGTGTGTCGCTGCTGGGCTTCGAAGGCGGTCAGATGCCGCTGTACATGCGCATGCCCAAGCGCGGTTTTAACAATCCGTTCGCGCTGAAATTTGCTGAAGTGAACCTGTGGCGTCTGCAACAGGCCATCGATGCAGGGCGTCTCGATGCGACTCAAACGATCGACGGTGCGGCCTTGGTCGCTGCGGGTGTCGTGCGTCGCGTGAAGGACGGCGTGCGCCTGCTGGGCGAAGGCGAACTGACGACCAAGGTCAACCTAGTGGTCTATTCGGCGACGGCTTCGGCGGCTAAGGCTGTAGAAGCGGTCGGTGGTTCGGTCGTGCAACAGCGTCCGGTCCGTGAAGAAAAGGCTGAAGCCTGATCTTTCGCGCTCTGACGTAACCCTCTATGTGTTACGCGTGCCAGGCAGGGTCAGATGACTCTGTCTGGCACAGTCTTGATAATTTGACCCCCGCGGCCACACCTAGTTTTCTGGGCGCGTGACGGGGCGGGGGACGGATCACTCGGTGATCCAGTTTCGGGGATTGGAATGGCGTCAGCAGCCGAACAACTCGCGGCCAACCTGAATTTTTCAGCGTTTGGCAAGGCGACTGAACTGCACAAGCGACTTCTGTTTACCCTGGGCGCGTTGCTGGTCTACCGACTGGGGACCTATATTCCGCTGCCCGGGATCGATATGGTGGCTTTTGCCCAAGCGTTTTCTGGCGCGGAGCAGGGTATCCTGGGCATGTTCAACATGTTCTCAGGTGGGGCTGTCGAACGGATGGCGATCTTTGCCCTGAACGTCATGCCCTACATCTCGGCGTCGATCATCGTCCAGATCATGGGGACGCTCTATGGGCCATGGGAAAAGCTTCGTAAGGAAGGCGGCGAGGCGGGTCGCAAGCAGCTGAACCAATACACGCGCTATCTGACGGTTATCCTAGCCCTCATCCAATCCTTCTCGATTGCAGTGGGGATGCAAGCGAGCGGTCTCGCCATCGAACCGGGGCCCATGTTCCTTGTGTCGACCGTGGCGACCTTGACCGGGGGCACCTTGTTCCTGATGTGGCTGGGCGAGCAAATGACCAGCCGCGGTGTCGGCAATGGTATGTCCTTGATCATTTTTGCCGGGATCGTCGCCGTTCTTCCGCGCACGATTGGCAACCTGCTGGCTCAGGTCAATGAGGGGCAAATCCAACCCTTCGTTCTGCTGCTGATTGTTCTGCTGCTTGCCGCGACGATTGTGTTCATTGTGGTGATGGAGCGCTCGCAGCGTCGTTTGCTGGTGCAGTATCCCAAGCGCCAGGTGGGTAACCGTATGTTCGGCGGCGAAAGCTCGTTCATGCCGCTCAAGGTCAACACCGCGGGCGTGATCCCGCCGATCTTTGCGTCCTCCTTGCTGCTCTTGCCGACAACGGCCTTGCAGTTTGCCGGGAACAATCCGGATGCCATGCCCCAGTGGCTAAGCTGGCTCCCGACCCTGACAACCATGCTGAACCATGGTCAGCCCTTGTTCATGCTGCTTTATGCGGCTCTGATCATCTTCTTCTGTTTCTTCTACACCTCCATCGTCTTTAATCCGGACGAAACGGCGGAGAACCTGCGTAAGTATGGCGGATTCCTTCCAGGGATTCGCCCGGGTAAGCGGACAGCAGAGTATCTTGATTATGTCCTGTCGCGACTGACTGTGATCGGGGCGGCCTATATCACGATCGTCTGTTTGCTGCCGGAAGCGTTCATTGCCAATTTTGGTAATAATTTCTACTTTGGCGGGACCTCGATTCTCATTGTTGTGACTGTGACAATGGATACCGTGGCCCAGATCCAGTCCCATTTGCTGGCTCACCAGTACGAGGGTCTGATCAAGAAATCGAAGCTCCGGGGAGGGCGCTCGCGGTGAATCTGATTTTGTTTGGCCCGCCGGCTGCGGGTAAGGGGACGCAAGCAAAGCGTCTCGTTTCGACCCGGGGCATGGTACAGCTTTCGACGGGCGACATGCTGCGTGCGGCTGTGGCGTCTGGCTCTGATCTGGGCCTGAAGGTCAAGTCGATCCTCGCAGAGGGGGGGCTGGTGTCTGACGACATCGTCATCGCTCTGATCGAGGAGCGTCTGGCCGAGGCGGAAGCGGCGGGCGGCGCGATCTTTGATGGCTTCCCCCGTACGGTCGCTCAGGCCGAGGCGCTGGATGCGATGCTGAAGGCCCGCGGTCGTCAGATCGACAAGGTTGTCCGCCTCAAGGTGGATGATCAAGCGTTGCTGAGCCGTATCGAGCGTCGCTTCGCTGAAGAAGGTCGTTCGGACGACAATCCGGAAACCTATAAGGTGCGTCTGGCGGCCTACAACGCCCAGACTGCGCCGCTGCTGCCCTACTATGCGGCCCAGGACAAGCTGTCCGAAGTCGATGGTATGGGCTCTGTCGAAGAAGTTGCAGCTCGGATTGATGCCGCGCTCGCATAATGGGTTGACGGAATCAATTTCAGCCCTATAACCATGCCCTTCCGCGAAATGACGCGATGGTGGGCGTTGGTGCAGCTTTCTGAGCTTCCCAGCGTTGCCGTCGTTTCCTTTCGTGTTTCTTACGCGTTTAATCGCGTCAAATAGGTGTAGACGCGCCAGAGCGCGTTGAGGAGATCTAGACGTGGCCCGTATTGCAGGCGTCAATATTCCGACTAACAAGCGTGTTGTGATCGCGCTTCAGTATATCCATGGCATCGGTCCGCAAAAGGCCGCTGAAATCATGGAAAAGGTCGGCCTCGAGGACAGCCGTCGAGTTAATCAACTGACCGACGCTGAAATCTTGCAGATCCGTGAAACCATCGACCGGGACTATCTGGTTGAAGGGGATCTGCGTCGTGAAGTGTCGATGAACATCAAGCGTCTGATGGACCTGGCCTGCTATCGCGGCCTGCGTCACCGCAAGGGCCTGCCGGTCCGCGGTCAGCGCACTCACACGAACGCTCGTACCCGCAAGGGTCCGGCCAAGCCGATCGCCGGCAAGAAGAAGTAAGGTAGCCTGACCGATGGCCAAGGAACCGGGTCGCGTTAAACGCCGCGAACGTAAGAACATCACCTCGGGCGTGGCGCACGTGAACGCCTCGTTCAACAACACCATGATCACCATCACCGACGCCCAGGGGAACACCATCTCCTGGTCGAGCGCCGGCATGATGGGCTTCAAGGGCTCCCGGAAGTCGACCCCGTACGCCGCCCAGATGGCGGCCGAGGACGCCGGCCGGAAGGCCGCCGAGCACGGTGTGAAGACGCTGGAAGTGAACGTCTCCGGCCCCGGTTCGGGCCGTGAGTCCGCGCTCCGCGCCCTTCAGGCCGTCGGCATGACGATCACCACCATCCGCGACGTGACCCCGATTCCGCACAACGGCTGCCGGCCGCCGAAGCGCCGGCGCGTCTGAGTAACAAAGTACCGCAATTCAAGGCGCCGGACCGCGTTCGCGGCCGGCGATCCTGCGTTCCAAGGGACACCCATACGTGATCGAAAGAAACTGGAACGAGCTCATCCGTCCCGAGAAGCCGCAGATCGAGACCGGCGCCGACGCTGCCCGCAAGGCGCGTCTGGTGGCCGAGCCCCTCGAGCGCGGCTTCGGCGTGACCCTGGGCAACAGCCTGCGCCGCGTGCTCCTGTCGTCGCTGCAGGGCGCGGCGGTGACCGCCGTGCAGATCGACGGCGTCGTGCACGAGTTCTCGTCGCTGGAAGGCGTGCGTGAGGACGTTGTCGACATCGTCCTCAACATCAAGCAGCTCGCCGTGCGCATGCACGCCGAGGGCCCGAAGCGCATGACGCTGCGCGCCACCGGCCCCGGCGCGGTGACCGCCAGCCAGATCGACGCCCCGTCCGACATCGAGATCCTGAACGGCGACCACGTGCTCTGCACGCTGGACGACGGCGCCTCGGTGCGCATGGAGTTCACGGTCAACACCGGCAAGGGCTACGTCCCGGCCGAAATGAACCGCCCCGAGGACGCCCCGATCGGCCTGATCGCCGTCGACGCCCTCTATTCCCCGGTCAAGCGCGTCGCCTACCGCGTCGAGCCCACCCGCCAGGGCCAGAGCCTCGACTACGACAAGCTGATCATGGAAGTGGAGACCAACGGCGCGGTCAGCCCGGTGGACGCCGTGGCCTACGCCGCCCGCATCCTCCAGGACCAGCTTCAGATCTTCATCACCTTCGAAGAGCCGAAGAAGAAGGTCGAGGGCGAGGCCAAGCCGGAACTGCCGTTCAACCCGGCGCTGCTGAAGAAGGTCGACGAGCTCGAGCTCTCCGTCCGTTCGGCCAACTGCCTGAAGAACGACAACATCGTCTACATCGGCGACCTGATCCAGAAGACCGAGTCGGAAATGCTCCGCACACCGAACTTCGGACGCAAGTCGCTGAACGAAATCAAGGAAGTCCTGGCGTCGATGAACCTGTCGCTAGGTATGGATGTGCCGAACTGGCCGCCTGAAAACGTTGAAGATCTGGCCAAGAAGTTCGAAGACCAGATCTGATCCCCTTGAGGGTTTGCCCGGGCTTCGGTCGGGGCGATTTGGCGGGAAAGCTCAAAACCTTGTCCCGCCAACTTCGTTTTTGCTCATGTGAGTGGAAACGACGTCTGAAGCGGAGGGGCGCCGTCGGCGGTCCTTCAGATTTTAGACCTGTTTTTGAGCCTGCGTTTCCGGCCAGTGTCCCGGGCAGGTTAAGGAGAGAGTTCCATGCGTCACGGTTCTGGTTATCGCAAGCTGGGTCGGACCACCAGCCACCGTATCGCCATGTTCGCCAACATGGCGGCGTCGCTGATCAAGCACGAGCAGATCGTCACCACCCTGCCGAAAGCGAAAGAGCTGCGTCCGTTCGTCGAAAAGCTGGTCACTCTGGCCAAGCGCGGCGACCTGCATTCGCGCCGTATCGCCATCAGCCGCGTCCGTGACGTGGCCCAGGTCGGCAAGCTGTTTGACACCCTTGGCCCGCGTTACGCGGAGCGTAACGGCGGCTATATCCGCGTCCTGAAAGCGGGCTTCCGTCATGGCGACAACGCCCCGATGGCCGTCATCGAGTTCGTTGATCGTGACGTCTCGGCCAAGGGCAAGGACTCGGGTCCGGTCGTTGAGGTTGTGTCGGACGCTGAATAAGCCAATCGACTTGTTGAGTTTTGAAAACCCCCGGATTTCCGGGGGTTTTTTACTTTTGGTTTGTCTCAATCCTGTGGGCGAGATGCCAGCCATTAGAATTAAAATACATAACCAGTGCCGTGTATTCGGAGGGGCTGTGAACCGGATCTTCACAATTTTAATCGTCTTGGCCATGGGCTTAGGCGTTGCTGCGGGCTATGCGGGCCATGAGTATCTTACCGCAGATCAGCAAAAGAGCGCTGTAGAGACCTACACCGTCATCACGGACGTCTTCCTGCGCCTGATCAAGATGATCATTGCGCCGCTGGTGCTGTCGACTCTTGTGGCCGGTATTGCGCACATGGAAGATACGGCCGCTATTGGCCGGGTCGGGGCCAAGACCATGTTTTGGTTCCTGATGGCTTCGGTGATCTCGCTCACCATCGGGCTTGTGATGGTGCAATTGCTCCAGCCGGGTGTGGGGTTAAACCTGCCGCTACCGGAAACGCATGCCAGCTCGGGGGTTGATACCGCCAAGCTGAGCTTGAGCAATTTCATCACGCATTTGGTGCCTAAATCCATCGTTGAGGCCATGGCCAACAACGAGATCCTCCAGATCGTGGTGTTCTCTCTGTTCGTTGGGACCGCTGTTGCGGCGATCGATGACAAGGCCCCGATCGTGTTGGAGCTGGTCGACCAGATCGCCAAGATCATGCTCAAGGTCACGGCTTTCATCATGAAGCTCGCACCGCTGGTGATCTTTGCCGCCCTGGCCAAGAGCATCACCGAAAGTGGCCTCGGGATCCTCGTCACCTATGCCCAGTTTGTCGGCGGTTTCTATGCGTCGCTGGGCGTGCTGTGGATCGTGCTGATGGGGCTGGGCTTCCTGTTCGTGGGCTTCCGGGTGCTGAAGCTGATGGGGCTGATGAAGGAGCCGATTCTGCTGGCCTTCTCGACCGCCAGCTCTGAGGCGGCCTATCCGAAGACCCTGGAGCAACTGGGCAAGTTCGGGGTCAAGAACCGGATTTCCAGCTTCGTGCTGCCGCTCGGCTATTCGTTCAATCTCGACGGCTCGATGATGTACTGCACCTTTGCGACGCTGTTCATCGCCCAAGCCTATGGGCTGGAGCTGACCTTGTCGCAGCAGATCACGATGCTGTTGCTGCTGATGGTGACGTCGAAGGGGATCGCCGGCGTGCCGCGTGCGTCGCTGGTGGTCATATCCGCGACCCTAACCTACTTTAACCTGCCCGAAGCGGGGCTGCTGCTGATCTTGGCTGTAGATCATCTGCTCGACATGGGCCGCAGCGCCACCAACGTCGTGGGTAACTCGGTGGCCTCCGCCGTTGTGGCGCGCTGGGAAGGGGAATTGTCGGATCCCGACAAAGAGGCGAAAACGACTGCCTGATCCGGGCTGTCATGGATTTGTCGTTGAGGGCCTCTAGGACTAAGTCTTAGAGGCCCTTTTCCGTCCGGAGGCTGGAATGTCTGGTTTGATTTCACGCGCCCTTCTGGGGCTGTCCACATTAACCCTGATTGCGGGGCTCAGCGCCTGTGCGAGCCTCCCGTCGGCCCCCGTCGCAGGGCAGAAGACGGCCACTTCCGTGGCGCGTGTCGCTAAGGGGCCGGTGATCCTCGTGTCGATTGACGGCTTCCGGGGCGAATATCTGCACCGGGGGCTGACCCCAACGCTTAGCCGACTGGCCGGGCAGGGGGCTTGGGTCCGTGACGGGATGCGCCCTTCGTTCCCGAGCATCACCTTTCCGAACCACTATACGCTGGTGACAGGCTTGCGTCCGGATCGCCACGGTATGGTGCACAATACCATGCAGGATCCAGACATACCGGGAGTGACTTTCACGCTTGGCAATAAAGCGGCTGTGGCGGATCGGCGCTGGTGGGACGAAGCCACGCCGGTTTGGGTCACCGCCGAGCGCGCTGGGCTGCCGACAGCCACCATGTTCTGGCCAGGATCCGACACAGACGTTCAGGGGGTTCGCCCCCGCCAATGGCGCCTGTTCGATCAAAAGGTTGCCCCGCGTGACCGTGTCCAGCAGGTGCTCGATTGGCTGGCCGTGCCGGAGACGGAGCGTCCGCGCTTCCTGACCCTCTATTTCGATCAGGTCGATACGGTGGGCCACCGCAAAGGGCCGAACTCGCCGGAGATTGATGCCGAGCTCAAGGCGATTGACGCAGAGATCGCGGCTCTGCTGGAGGGGCTCAAGGCGCAAGGGTTAGATCAGACGGCCACCCTCTTGATCGTTGCCGACCATGGCA
>DAITMY010000006.1:0-21326 GCA_036834925.1 Asticcacaulis sp. | reverse complement strand
GGCTGACCCCGCCGGAAAAGCGACGCATCCATGAATTGGGCCTGCCCGGTGTGACGTTCGAGGCCGAAAAGGCCCGGGTCTATCCTTTGGGCACCACCGCGTCTCACCTGATTGGCTTCGTGGCCGGTAAGGAAGGTCAGGGCTTGGCCGGAGCCGAGCGGGCGCTGGATGCCGAAATTCGCCAAGCCGGAAGCCAAGGTCGCCCTGTGGCACTGGCTGTGGATCTGCGCATTCAAGGGGCTCTGGAAAACGAACTTTATAAAGTCGCCCAGGCCCACAGCGCCGTCGGCGCGGTCGGACTGGTGACCAATGTGCGCACCGGCGAGGTTCTGGCCATGGCCAGCTGGCCCGACTATGATCCGAACAAGGCCGGAGCCTATCCCGAAGATGTCAAGCGCAACCGCGCTGCCGGGGCGCTCTATGAAATGGGATCGACGTTTAAGATCATCAGTGTTGCGGCAGGCTTGGACTCCGGCACCGCGGCCCTGACCTCGACCTTTGATGCGACAGCGCCGATCCGTCTGGGGTCGCGTCAGATCAATGACTATCACGCAGAGAATCGTGTGATGACGCTCGAGGACGTTTTTATTCGGTCCTCCAACATCGGCACCACGCGGCTGGCCGATGCTGTCGGCAAGGAAACCATGGTGCGCTACTATGATCAGCTTGGTTTGCTAGGGGCTGCCGAAATCGAACTGGCCGAGTCTGCGCGCCCGATCTTGCCGCGCGTCTGGAACCGGGACAGCCTCTATTCCAGCTCCTTTGGACATGCGATTTCCGTGACACCAGTGGCACTTGCCCAATCGGTTGGGGCTGTCGTCAATGGGGGCATGGTTGTGCCCTTGACGATCCAGAAAGTGGAAAAAGGTAAGCCGGTGGTCGGTCGCCGGGCGATGTCGGCGGCAACCTCGCGCCAGATGCTCGATCTGATGCGCGTTAATGTGGTTAAGGGCACGGGCGGCAAGGCGGATGCCCCGGGTCTGCGTGTCGGCGGAAAGACCGGCTCGGCGGAAAAGCCGGGTAAAGGTGGTTATCAGCGGAGCAAGCTGGTTTCATCCTTCGCTGCGGTGTTCCCCACCGATAACCCGATCCACGAAGACCGCTATCTGGTGCTGGTGATGGTCGATGAGCCGACGGGCACCAAAGACACCTTTGGCTTCCGCACCGGAGGCTGGGTGGCCGCACCCGTGGCCGGACGGGTGATTGACCGGATTGCGCCGTTCCTTGGCGTCACACGCAAGGATGACCGCTTCACCACGGCGCTGGGTGAGAAAATTGTTGTCGAGGAAACGGAAACGCGGGGCGTGGTGCCATGAGTGCGTTACGACTGTCTGAGCTGATCCGCCGCGATGTGGACCAGGACCCGGTGATCACCGCGATCACGGCGGACAGCCGCCGGGTCAGCGCCGGGACCCTGTTCTGTGCTTTGCCGGGGACAAAGGTGGATGGCCGCGCCTATATCCGCCAGGCGCTGGAGAATGGCGCTGCAGCGGTGCTGGCCCCCGAAGGGACCGACGCCGGGGACGCTCCGGTCCTCATTCAAGTGGGTGATGTGCGCCGCGCCTATGCGCTGGCGGCCAAGGCGCTTTATGGCGTCCAGCCCAAGACCTGCGTGGCCGTGACCGGCACCAATGGCAAGACCTCAGTCGCGACTTTTCTGCGCCAGATGTTTACCCACATGGGGCACAAGTCCGCCAGCATGGGCACCCTCGGGGCCGTGATCGGCGGGGGCAGTGCGGGGCAAAGCACCCTGACGCCGCCCGGTCTGACCACCCCCGATGCGGCGGATGTCGCGCGCCTCTTGGCGGAAATGGCCGTTCAGGGGGTCACGCACCTGGCGCTAGAGGCCTCGTCCCATGGGATCGACCAGCGCCGCTTGGATGGCGTGGCCCTGAGCGCCGCAGGCTTTACCAACCTGACCCAGGACCACCTCGACTATCACGGCGATATGGACAGCTACCGGACGGCCAAGCTGCGCCTGTTCGAAGCGCTGTTGCCGCGCGGTCGTACGGCGGTGCTCAATGCCGACAGCGACAGCTACAATGCCTTTGCTGCAACGGCGATCCTGTCAGGGCTTAATCTGATGAGTGTCGGCGAGCGAGGACGCGACCTGATGCTGACTGGGCGCACGCTGCAGCCC
This sequence comes from Asticcacaulis sp., assembly GCA_036834925.1. Classification (GTDB taxonomy): domain Bacteria; phylum Pseudomonadota; class Alphaproteobacteria; order Caulobacterales; family Caulobacteraceae; genus Asticcacaulis. The sequence goes on along the minus strand of DAITMY010000006.1, from coordinate 19,186 downwards.
GATGGTCAGGTGCTCACCCTCGAGTATGACGGTCGCACCCACAGTGTGCGTCTGCCGCTGGCCGGGGCGTTCCAAGCGGCCAATGCCTTGGTAGCAGCGGGTCTGGCTCTGTCGGTCGGTGAGGGCATCGATAAGGTTCTCGCCAGCCTTGAGCATCTCGAAGGGGCGCGCGGACGGCTCGAACGCGTCGGCACCAGCCCTCGGGGCGGGGAGGCCTATGTTGATTATGCCCATACGCCGGACGGTCTGGAGACAGTGCTGACGGCGCTTCGGCCTCACACGCGCGGGCGCCTGATCTGCGTGTTTGGGTGCGGCGGTGACCGCGACCGGGGCAAACGCCCGCTGATGGGCGAGATTGCCGCGCGCCTGAGCGATCTGGCGATCGTCACCGACGACAATCCCCGCAGCGAAGATCCGGCCGCAATCCGGGCCGAGGTGATGGCGGGTGTGGCCGGATCTGTCCGAACCCTGTCGGAAATCGGCGACCGCCGCGCGGCCATTGCTGAGGCCTGTGCGCAGCTCAGCGACGGGGATGTGCTGGTTGTGGCTGGAAAAGGTCATGAACAGGGGCAAATTGTCGGCGATGTTGTATATCCCTTCGACGACGCGTCCGAAGTGGCGCAGGCTTTGAAGGAGTGACGGGTGCCAGAGGGACAATCGGCGGGACAAGCGACGGACGTGATCTGGACCGCAGCGGAGGTGGTGGAAGCCACGGGCGGTCATTTGGGCGGGGAAACCGGCTTTGCCGCGACGGGCGTCACTTTTGACAGCCGCGAGGTCCAGCCGGGCGATCTGTTTGTTGCCCTTCAGGGTGTTCGCGATGGGCATGACTTTGTCGCCCAAGCCTTTGCCTCCGGCGCGGCCGGGGCGCTGGTCAGCCGCCCCATGGCAGACGGCCCCTGTGTGATTGTGCCGGATACGCTCAAGGGTCTTGAGGCTCTGGGCGGATATGCCCGCGACCGGGCCCCTCACATCCTGCGCGGGGCTGTAACCGGATCCGTGGGAAAGACGGGCGTGACCCAGATGGTGATGCGGGGCCTGAGCCGCGCCGGAAACGCCCATGCCTCGGTCAAGAGCTTTAACAACCATATCGGCGTGCCTCTGACTCTGGCGCGGATGCCGAAATCCGCACAGCGGGCCGTGTTTGAAATTGGCATGAACCACGCCAACGAGATCACACCCCTCAGTAAGATGGTCCAGCCCCATGCGGTGGTGATCACCACAGTCGGGCCGGTGCATACGGAAAACTTTGCCGATGGCGAACGCGGCGTGGCCCAGGCCAAGGCCGAGATCTTCGACGGTCTGGGACCGCAAGGGCTGGCCATTCTCAATGGTGACAACCCGTGGTTTGATCTGCTCAAGGCCAAGGCCTTGCAGCATGGTGCGCGTGTGGCCCGCTTTGGGGTCGATGAGGCCGCCGATGCCCGTCTGTTGGATTTCCGGGCCGATGGGGCCGGGTCGCGGATCGAGGCGCGGATCTGGGGCCGCGACTATGTTTTTGCCCTCAAACAGACTGGCTTCCACCACGGTATGAACGCCATGGCCGTTCTGTTGATGTTGGATGCGCTCGATGTGCCGATCGAGACGGGGCTGGAGGCCCTGGCCGATTTTACGCCGTTGGCCGGGCGGGGACAGATCCACACGATCACCGGCCCCAAGGGCACTTTTGCGCTGGTGGACGAAAGCTATAACGCCAACCCGTTGTCGATGCGCGCCTCGCTGGCCAACCTTTGCCAGAGCCAACCGGGCCCCGGCGGACGGCGGATCGCGGTCCTGACCGATATGCTCGAATTAGGCGCTGACGCAGCGGAACAACACGCCCTGCTTGCGCAAACCATCGAGACCGACGGCATTGATCTCGTTTTTTGTGCCGGTCCGATGATGAAACATCTCTGGGACGTCTTGCCACAGGGGGCCAAGGGCGGATACGCGCTTGAGGCAGCCGGATTGGTCAGCGCGGTTCAGGACGCCGTGCGTGAGGGGGATGTGGTGATGGTCAAGGGATCGAATGGATCCAGGGCGTCGCTGTTGACCCGCGCGCTAACAGATCGGGTGCAGAATAAGGCGGAACCGGAAACGGTTTCGTCCGGTGTGGGTCAGGGCTGAATGCCCCGGGCAAGGACAGTCTGATGTTCTTCTATCTTTACCAGCAGTATGCCGGTCTCGCCGATCAGCTGCCGATGCTGAATCTGCTGAAATATCTGACCGTCCGGATCGGGCTGGCGACGATTACGGCCATGATCGTGGCCATGGCCATGGGCACGCGCTTCATCAACTGGATGCGCACCAAACAGGGGCGGGGACAACCGATCCGCGCCGATGGCCCAGCTTCGCACCTGTTGACCAAAAAGGGCACCCCCACCATGGGCGGGTTCATGATCCTGGCCGGGGTGATCGTCGCAACCCTTCTGTGGGCCGACTTGAGCAATCTCTATGTCTGGGTGGTGCTGTTCGTCACCGCCAGCTATGGCTTACTGGGCTTTATCGATGACTACGCCAAGGTCACCAAACAGTCCTCGGCGGGGCTGAGCAGTCTCCAGAAGCTGGTGGCCCAGTTCGCGGTGGCCGGGATCGCGGTGACAGCGCTGGTTTATCTCGCCCCCGCGTCCCAGACCTCACCCCAACTCGAAACCTCGGTCGCGTTTCCGCTGTTTAAATCGGTGCTTCTGAACCTTGGGATTTTTTACATTGCCTTCGGGGCCGTGGTGATCGCGGGCTTTTCCAATGCGGTGAACCTGACCGACGGGCTCGATGGTCTGGCCATTGTGCCGGTGATGATGGCCTCAGCGACTTTTGGCATCATCGCCTATGTCGTGGGCCACTTTAATTTTGCCCAGTACCTACAGCTCCATTTCGTCCAGGGGACGGGCGAAATCGCCGTCATCTGCGGGGCCTTGATCGGGGCCGGAACCGGCTTCCTCTGGTACAATGCCCCGCCCGCGCGGATCTTCATGGGCGATACCGGATCGCTCGCTCTCGGCGGGGCGTTGGGATCGATTGCGGTTGTGACCAAACATGAGCTGGTGCTGGCGATTGTCGGCGGTCTGTTCGTGATGGAAACCCTGTCGGTGATGATCCAGGTCACCTACTTCAAACTGACCGGCAAGCGCGTGTTCCTGATGGCCCCGATCCATCACCATTTCGAGAAAATGGGCTGGGCCGAGTCGACCGTGGTGATCCGCTTCTGGATCATTGCCGGGGTGCTGGCTCTGATCGGTCTCGCCACCCTGAAAATTCGCTAATCCAACCCCAGGAGGACGTCCGCAGTGATCCCGGTTCGCGGTTTTGAAGGCAAGCGTGTGGCGGTGTTCGGGCTGGGACGCTCGGGGCTGACGGCGGCGCGGGCGCTCAAGGCGGGCGGCGCGGAACCCTTGCTGTGGGACGATCAGGCGAAAAGCCTGACCCAAGCCGCCAAGGAAGGCTTTACGCTGGAAAATCTCAAGGTCAGTGATTGGACCGAAATCGATGCCCTTATGCTGTCGCCGGGCGTTCCCTTAACCCATCCGGAACCGCACTGGACGGTGCAAAAGGCTAAGGCCGCCGGGGTCCCCGTAATCGGGGATATCGAACTGTTCGCCAGTTCGCTCAACCGCCTGTCGGACGCGGATCGGCCCCGCACCGTGGCCATCACGGGCACCAACGGCAAATCCACCACTACGGCCCTGATCAGCTGGATCCTGCAACAAGCGGGGCGCGATGTGCGCATGGGCGGTAATATCGGTATCGGCGTGCTGGACCTGGCCGATTTTCGCCGCGGGGCGGTCTATGTCATCGAGACCTCCAGCTATCAGCTCGACCTGACCCACAGCTTTGCGCCGGACGTGGCCGTGCTGCTGAATGTCTCACCCGATCACCTCGACCGGCACGGGGGTATGGATGGCTATGTGGCGGCCAAGCGCCGGATCTTTGCTGCCCAGCGCCCGGACCAGACCGCTGTCATCGGCGCGGACGACAGCTGGTGTCAGGCCATCACGACCGATCAGTTGACCCAGCATGGGGACGGACGTGGGCCACGGGTGGTGCCGGTTTCCGCTCGCCGGGTGATGGGCCGGGGCATCTATGCGCTACAAGGGGTAATCTACGACTCGACGGGTGAGCGCACGCGCGAGGTGGCGAATCTGGCGGCGGCCCAGTCGCTGCGCGGGCGGCATAACTGGCAAAATGCGGTTGCGGCCACCGCCGCCTGCCGGGCGCTGGGGCTGAGCGATGAGGCCATCCGGGACGGCCTGTTGTCCTTCCCGGGGCTGGCGCACCGCATGCAAGAGGTCGGGCGGATTGGCAACGTGCGGTTCGTCAACGACTCCAAAGCCACCAACGCCGATGCGGCCCGCCAAGCGATGCTGGCCTATGACCGCTTCTTCTGGATCGCCGGGGGGCGGGCCAAGGCCGGGGGCATTGAGGAGCTGAATGACCTGTTTGAGCGGGTCGAAGGCGCGTTCCTGATCGGTGAAGCTGCTGAGCTGTTTGCCGCGACCCTCGGCAGTCGCGTGCCCGTGACCCAGTCGCGCACGATTTTGGCCGCCACGGCCCAGGCCTTTGCCGCCGCCGAAGCCTATGCCGCCAAGACCGGCCAAGACGCGGTGGTGCTGCTCTCGCCCGCCTGTGCGTCGTTCGACCAGTTCCCGGATTTCGAAGCCCGCGGTGAGGCCTTTGCCCAAGCCGTGCGCGACATCGCCGCCAGAGAAGCCCAAAAGGCCAGCGCGGCCGCCTCGTCCGATGCGGTGCTCAGCTCATGAGCCGCTTTACCCATCCCTTTGCCCGCACAGACCGCTCGCCCTTAGGGATTTGGTGGTGGACGGTTGATGGGGTGTCGCTGGCCTGTATCCTTGTCCTCGTGCTGATGGGGGTGGCCCTGGCCTTTTCCTCCAGCCCGATCGCGGCGGCTAAGCACGGGATCGCTTTTCCTTTCCACTATGCGGTGATGCAGTTTGGCTTTGCCCTCGTCAGCGTCTCGGTGCTGATTGCCACATCGCTCTTGTCGCCCAAGGGGGTTCGTCGGGTCGGGTTCTTTGTCTTTTCGGTCGCCCTTGCCGTGATGGCGATGCTGCCCTTTCTGGGCCATACGGCCAAGGGCGGGAGGCGCTGGCTGGATCTTGGGCCAATCGGCCTACAGCCTTCGGAGTTCCTCAAGCCTGCCCTCGTGATCATGATCGCTTGGATGTTTGCCGAGGGGCAAAAGGGCCGGGGTGTACCGGGCATGACCATTGCCTTTGGGCTTTATCTGTTGTCGGCGTTTTTGCTGATCATCCAGCCTGACTTTGGCCAGACGATCCTGATCACCATTGCCTTTGGGGCCTGTTTCTTTGTCGCCGGGGTACCGTTACGCTGGATCATGGGTCTAGGCATTGCGGCTGTGGCCGGGATGGTCACCAGCTATTTCATGCTTGGCCACGTCAAGGACCGCGTGGCCAAGTTCATTAATCCCGCGGGTACCGAAAATTATCAGATCGAAAAGGGCCTTGAGGCGATCAGTGCCGGCGGCTTGGTCGGGCCGGGGCCGGGCGAGGGGGTGCTCAAGCGCTATATTCCCGACCTGCACACCGACTTTATCTATTCCGTGGCCGCCGAGGAATTCGGCTTGGTGTTTTCGCTGGTGCTGATCGGGCTTTATGCGGCGATTGTGATCCGGGGCCTTCTCCGAGCTCTAAAATTACCCGATCCGTTTGAACAGATCGCGGCGACGGGCCTGTTCGTGCTGTTCGGCGTTCAGGCCGTGATTAATATTGCGGTGAACCTCAATCTGGTCCCGACCAAGGGTATGACCCTGCCGTTCCTCAGCTACGGCGGCTCGTCGATGATGGCCATGGGCCTGACCATGGGGCTGGCGCTGGCCTTGACCCGACGCTATCCGCGCGCCTATGCCATGCCCGACAGCGCTGCAGAGACTCCCGAGAGCCTGGACGGCCAGAGGCTCTGATCCATTCTTTTTCAAGGCCCAGCAGGGGGACACCATGACAAGACCCAAGGGCGCAATCCCGCTGGCCGTGGTGGCAGCAGGCGGCACCGGCGGCCACATGTTTCCCGCCGAGGCTCTGGCGCGAGAGCTGACGGCCCGAGGCTGGCGCGTTGTGCTGGCCACCGATGCCCGGGGCGCGGCCTATGCGGAGCACTTTCCGGCGGAAATGCGCATTGCCCTTGAAGCGGCGACCTTTAAGCGCGGTGATCTGATCGGGGGGCTGTTCGCCGGGTTAAAGATCCTGAGGGGTATCGGCCAAGCCCGGACCGCCTTTTATCGCATCCGGCCCAGTGTGGTGATCGGCTTTGGCGGCTATCCCAGCTATCCGGCGGTAATGGCAGCCCGGTCGATGAACCTCCCCTGTATCCTGCACGAACAGAACGCTGTCCTCGGGCGCTCGAACCGGGCGCTGGCGGACAAGGTCGGGGCGCTCGTCTGCGGCTTTCCGATTCTGGAGCGTGTCCCGCCGCGTCATCAGCACAAGGTTGAGCCACTGGGCAATCCGGTCCGCCCAGCGATCCGGGCGCTTTATGACCAGGCCTATCCCACCCCGGATGGCACGCTCACGCTGCTGATCACCGGCGGTAGCCAGGGGGCGCGGCTCCTCTCAGAAACCGTCCCCGTGGCCATTGCGGCCTTACCCGACCCGTTGAAAGCCCGGCTGAGGGTGATGCAGCAGACCCGCGAGGAAAGCCTCGACTTTGCCCGCGAGACCTATGCCAAGGCGGGTATAAGCGCCGAAGTGGCCCCGTTCTTTTCCGACATGGCCGAACGGCTGGCGGCGGCGCATTTGGTGATTGGCCGTGCCGGAGCCTCGACCTGTTCCGAGCTGGCCATGGCCGGACGTCCGGCGATCCTCATTCCGCTCAAGATCGCCGCAGATGACCACCAGAGCGTCAACGCCCGCGTTCTGGTCGAGGCGGGAGCTGCGGACAGCCTGTCCGAGGATGAATTGACCGCGGAAACCCTCACCCGCCTGTTGGAAACGCGCCTGTCTGCACCTTTAGACTTGCAAGCGCGCGCCGCAGCCGCAAAATCCGTCGCCCAGCCCATGGCGACCCGGGACCTGGCCGATCTGGTCCAGACCTGTGTCGCTTCGGCCTGATTGACCGCCTCATTTTTGATCGCCAGCCTGTTCGGAACCCTATGACCGTATCCGCCAAACTCCGCCCGACCCCGTTTGATCTGGGCCCTGTTCACTTCGTCGGGATCGGCGGCATCGGCATGAGTGGCATAGCCGAGATCATGCTGAAAATCGGCTATAAGGTTCAGGGCTCGGACGCCAAGGCCTCGGCCAATACCGAGCGTCTGGAAAAACTTGGGGCCAAGATCTTCATCGGTCATGCCGCGAGCCACGTCAGCGACGGCGTCGCCGCCCTGGTCTATTCCACTGCCGTCAAGGCGGATAATCCGGAAATGGTCGAAGCCCGGAACCGCCGGATCCCGTTGGTGCGGCGGGCGGAAATGCTGGCCGAGCTGATGCGTCTGCAATTCTCGGTCGCGGTTGGCGGCACCCACGGCAAGACCACCACCACCTCGATGATCGCCACCTTGCTGGATGCCGGGGGGCTGGATCCGACCGTCGTCAATGGCGGGATCATCAACGCCTATGGCACCAATGCCAAGGTGGGGGACGGGGACTGGATCGTGGTCGAGGCCGACGAGAGCGACGGCTCGTTCCTGCGCCTCAAGTCGACCGTGGCCGTGGTCACCAATATCGACCCGGAGCACCTTGACCACTACGGCAGCTTCGATGCTGTGCGCAAAGCCTTCCTCGATTTCGTCGAGAACATCCCCTTCTATGGCTTTGCAGCAGTCTGTATTGACCATCCAGAGGTCCAGGCCTTGACGGCAAAGGTCGAGAACCGGCGTCTGATTACCTATGGCACCAGCCCCCAGGCCGAGGCCCGCAGTGTCAATGTCCGTTTTGGCCCGGATGGGGCGCGCTTTGATGTCGTCTTTAACCCGCCCAGCGGCGGCGACAGCGTCACCTTTGCCGATCTGCACCTGCCCATGACCGGCGGGCACAATGTCGCCAATGCCACCGCCGCCATTGCCATCGCCCGCGAACTGGGGGTCAGCGAGGCGGACATACGAAAAGGTCTGGCCGGGTTTGGCGGGGTCAAGCGCCGCTTTACCACCACGGGTATCGTCGGCGGGGTGCGGATCGTCGATGACTATGGCCACCATCCCGTTGAGGTCGCCGCTGTGCTCAAGGCGGCGCGTCAGGTCACCGAGGGTAAGGTGATTGCGGTCGTTCAGCCGCACCGCTACAGCCGCCTGCGCGATCTGATGACCGAGTTTTCTTCTTGTTTCCACGATGCCGACACGGTGATCGTCGCCGACGTCTATGCCGCCGGGGAAGCCCCGCTGGAAGGGGTCAGCAAGGAGGCGCTGGTCGAAGGCCTGCGCCGCTTTGGCCACCGTCATGTGCTGCCGCTCGATGGACCGTCGGCCCTGGCAGGTCTTGTGGCGGCTGAGGCGAAGGCCGGCGATCTGGTCGTCTGCCTGGGGGCCGGGGATATCACGCAATGGGCCTATGCCCTGCCGGGTCAGTTAGAGGCCTTGGGCTTGAGTGCGGAGCCGCGCGCATGAGTGGACTAGTGGGGACATGGCGCGACCGCTTGCCGCCGGTCCGGGGCAAACTTGTTCGCGATGCGGAACTGGCCCCCTTTACCTGGTTCCGGGTTGGTGGACCGGCGGACGTGTTGTTCCTGCCTGAGGACGAGGTGGACCTGGCCGGGTTTCTGGCCGCGCTTGATCCCGCTGTTCCGGTCCTGCCCATCGGGGTCGGTTCGAACCTTCTGGTGCGCGATGGCGGTGTCGAAGGCGTGGTGATCCGTCTGGGCCGCGCCTTTGGTCAGATCGAAGCCTTTCCCCATGCGCGGATCCGCGCCGGGGCGGCCTGTCTGGATGCCCAGCTGGCCAAGGCCGCGGCGGACGCCGGGATTGCTGGGTTGGAATTCTATCGCGGCGTGCCCGGTTCGGTCGGCGGGGCGCTGATGATGAATGCCGGCTGCTACGGGGCCGAAACCAAGGATGTGCTGATCGAGGCCTATGCCCTGACCCGCTCTGGGGTCTCTGTGACTTTATCCAACGCGGATATGGGCTTCAGCTATCGTCAGTGCGCCGCTGCCGCTAATGGCGGGCTGATCTTTACTGGCGCGCTGTTCCAGGGCCAGGCCGATACCCCCGAAGCTGTGCATGAGCGGATGGAGGCGATCACCCGTCGCCGCGAACAGACCCAGCCGATCCGTGAAAAGACCGGTGGATCGACTTTCAAGAACCCGGATGGTTATTCGGCCTGGAAGCTAGTGGACGAAGCGGGCTGGCGCGGTAAGCTCTTTGGCGGCGCCAAGTTCTCAGAGCTGCACAGCAATTTCATGATCAATACGGGCGACGCCACGGCGGCAGATCTCGAAGGGTTGGGCGAGGCCGTGCGCGCCGACGTCAAGACGGCAACGGGTATTGATTTGCATTGGGAAATCAAGCGGATCGGCCGTCCAGCTTAGGCTTCAGGTAAAGCAAAACCGCCCGGCCAGAGGCGCGGGCGGTTGGGTCGTTCAGAGCACCGAGGCTTAGTGCTGATCGGTATCGGTGTCCGGGTCCAGCAGCTTGTGCGCATGGATGACAAAATAGCGCATCACGGCATTATCAACCGTTGACTGAGCCTTGGCGCGCCAAACCTGAGCGGCTTCGGCATAGCTGGCATAGGCACCAACGAACTCGACCTTAGTCAGGTCCCGGAAGGTGTTGTGTTCAAGGTCTGACAGCTCGCCGCCAATGACGAGATGCAGCAGTTGTTTGTCCGGCATAGGTCTTCTCCGCAAACGAGTCGGGGACGGGGGGTTAAGCCCTGATAGTCTGACACCGATTAAGGATCAATGGATACAGACCCGGACCGGCACAGATCAGCCCGTCCAGCCGCAGGCCAAGATCGCTGTATTCATAGGGCTGGCCGTGCACATCACTGACGACGGCGCCCGCTTGCTGGCAGATCAGATCGGCGGCGGCCACGTCCCAGCTCTGTTTGGGCGTGAGCGCTAGGGTAAAGTCGATATCGCCCGCCGCCACGGCCACCATACGATAGGCGACAGACGGGCGGGCCTGAACATCCATATCCGGCCAGGGGTCGGCCCAGAAGTCCTGACCAAACAGACGCGGATCGCCATGGGCATGGGCCTGTTCGAGGTGAACGCGGCGGGTGGCAAAGATGTCTTCGCCATTGAGCAAGGCCGGTCCCCCAGCCCGAGCCGCATAGAGGGCATTGAGTTCCGGGGCATAGACGACCCCGGCCACCGGACGCCCGGCGCGCACCACGGCCACGGCCAGCGTCCACCACGGCTTGCCCTTGATAAAGCCATGGGTGCCGTCAATCGGATCGAGCACGAAGCTGGCCTCAGCGCTCAGGCTGGAGCCGTCATCGGGGCTTTCCTCGGAGCGCCAGCCGTAGGTGGGGCGCGCAGACCGCAGCTGAGCTTTCAGCTGGGCATCAACGGCCAGATCCGCATTGGTGACCTGGGAGTGGTCGGGCTTGAAATGAACCTGAAGACCGTCAGCCTTGAGACGCTGGGCGAGGGCTCCGGCTTCGCGGACGGCCTCGCAGAGCAGCTGAAGATCGGCCTCTAGGTCCATGGGATCCGTCATTTGCCACCAATGCTGAGGGCATCGACCAGCAGCGAGGGCACATCGCGCGTGCCCCGGATCTCAAGGTCGGAGGCGGGCAGCACACGCGCATAGATCTCGATCAGATTGCCCGCCACCGTGATCTCATTGACCGGATAGGCGATCTCGCCGTTTTCAAACCAGAACCCGCCCACGCCGGCCGACCAATCGCCGGTATCCGAATTGATCGAGGGGCCAAACATATTGGTGACAAGCAGCCCCGATCCAGCGGCGGCCATCAGCGCCTCGGGCGATTGCTCGCCCGGCTGCATCACCACATTGTGGGTATCGGTGCCCGGCGGTCCGGCCAGCGATCGGCTGGCATGGCCGGTCGAGGTCAGGCCCAGTTGCCGGGCGCTGGCGGTATTCAGAAGCCAGGTCGTCAGGATCCCGTCGGCGATCAGATCGCGCGCCTGTACGGCAACCCCTTCGCTGTCGTAATGGCACGAGCCCAGACCGCGCGGGCGGAACGGATCTTCGCTGATGCGAATGCCCTTGGCGAACACGGGCTTTTCGAGCTTGTCCTTGAGGAAGCTGGTACCCCGGGCAATTGCGGCCCCGGAAATGGCCCCCAGCATCGGCCCGATCAGCGACTTGGCGATCCGACGATCAAACAGCACCGGGGCGGTGACACTATCGATCTTGCGGGCGCCAAGCGAGGCGGCGGCGCGTTCCCCGGCGATCCGGCCAATCGCCTCAGGCGCAGGCAGGTCGGCAAACCAGCGCGCCGTGCGGCCTTCGCCATCGCGCTCCATCGCCCCGTCACGCTCGGCAATCGCGCTGGCGGATATATAGAAGCCCGAGCCCTTGTGATAGCCACAGAACCCGCCCGACGTCAGGAACAGATGATCGCCATAGGACTGTCCGGCATAGGCGCTGTCGGACTTGTTCACGCCGGCCACGCTCAGGGCCGCCGCCTCAGCCTCAGCGGCCAGGGCCATCAGGCGGGTGGGCTCAAGCTCTGTGGTGTCATAGAGGTCAAGGTCCGCGAACGGCCCCTTGGCGATCTGGGCCGGATCGGCCAGCCCGGCATAGGGATCCTCGGGCGCGAGTCTGGCCATTGCCACGGCCCGTTCGACCATGCGCTGGCGCGCCCCTTCGGACAGGTCGGAAATGCTCACCACCGCCTGTTGCTGGCCGATGAACACCCGAAGTCCGAGGTCGCGGTGCTCGTCGCTTTCGACGTTTTCCAGCGCACCTTGTCGGATCGTGACATTCTGGGTGCGCGACTGGGCCAGCACCGCCTCAGCGGCATCGGCCCCTAGGGCCTTGGCTTGGCTCAATAGGCTTTCGAGCAGGGCCAGATCCTCTGCGGGTGCAGAAGCGGGTACAGCCGTGGCTGCGGCGGAATCAGTCGGGGAGGCAGAGGACAGCATGGTCCCTGTATGGCGGTCCGGGCGGGCCGGTTCAAGCCTTTCTGCTCAGCGCTCGCGCACCCGCTCCAGCGCCGCCCGGCCCTCGGCCCGCACCTCGGGCAGCCAGCGTGCCAGAGCCGCACACCGCCGCTCATCTGGACGCGGCGGATTGGACAGGGCCAGTGCTGTCATGTCGAGTACATAGGCCGTCAGGGCCGAGCGCCGTTCGGCCTCGCCGCCGCCCTTGGTCAGGGTGGCCATGGTCGCCAGTTCCGCCGCCGCAATCAGGCCTGCTTCCGCCACATGGCCGCGATTGAGGCCGCAGCCATAGGCATCGACTACGGCACGGGTCCAAAGGTCGCGGCTCTGATCAATCTGGGCTCGGCTGGGTTGCCCCGCCAGCGCCACCGACAGGCCGCCCTTGCTGGCCGCCGTGGCATAGCTCAGGCGCGGAGGATCGCTGGGCAGGGTGGCGCAGGCGCTGAGGGTCAGGGCGAGTGAAATTGATGCTAAGGCGCTGAAATTAGACAATTTTCGCTGCGGAGCTGGTGCCGAAACAGAGGCCGCTTGAAGGGGCAGGTGCATGGGCAAGGGCCTTTCAAAAGAGCAATGATGTAAGAGCTGGCTCTGGGGGACTAAACTTTCGAGCGAAAAACTATAGACTTATGCAGAGTTCTCTCATAGTGGGGTGATTTTATGGCGATACGATCGAGATAAATCTGAGATCTTGTTTCAAATTATCTAAGAATCTCAATCGGTCTGCCTCTTTTTGCGTGTCACTCAATGTTTTGAATTGAGTCAGTGTTAGTGATTATTGCTCACTGGCAGGCGTTTCGATTGTTTTTGGAGCATCTGAAGTTGCTTTTTGAAGTGCCCATCTCGCAAAGGATTGATCATGCCGAACGATTTTGCTGATACGCCATCACCGCCTTACTATGCCGTTATTTTCACGAGCCTATTGAGCCTTAATGATGAGGGCTATGCCGCAATGGGGGACGCCTTAGTGAAACTTGCTGAAAATCAGCCTGGGTATTTAGGGATTGAGACAACACGGGGAAATGATCGTTTGGGCATAACCGTCTCATACTGGAAAGACGAGGCCAGTATTTTGGCGTGGAAGTCAGAGATTAAACACCTGTTGGCTCAAAAACATGGCATTGAGCGATGGTATGACCATTACGAACTTCGCGTCGCAAAGGTCGAACGGGCTTATAGCGGTCCCTCGGGGCGATCAGTTGGGTAAAGGCCCGTATCCGGCTGTTGAAATCATAAGTGTCGGCTGGAATGACGCGCCACAGACGTACATGATGCGATTTGCGTTAAATCCAGCCGACGTGCCGAGATAAGGCTCAGTCCTCGCGCCAGATCGGCTTTCCGGACCCCGGCAGGCCCAGCGAGGCCCATTTTTCCGAGACCGTCCGCACGACCTCTGGGTCCATGCTGAGTTTGGTCCCCCATTCGCGATGGGTCTCCGGGGGCCATTTGTCGGTAGCGTCCAAGCCTATCTTGGACCCAAGGCCGGATTCAGGCGAGGCAAAATCGAGATAATCGATCGGGGTATTCTCGATCACGGTAATATCGCGCGCCGGGTCCATGCGGGTCGAGACCGCCCACATCACGTCTTTCCAGTCGCGGGCATTGATGTCCGTATCCACGACGATGATCCACTTGGTGTACATGAACTGGCGCAAGTAAGACCACGCCCCCATCATCACCCGCTTGGCATGGCCCGGATAGGCCTTCTTCATCGAAATGACCGCGATCCGGTAAGAGCAGCCCTCGGGCGGCAGCCAGAAGTCTACGATCTCCGGGAACTGTTGGCGGATCAGCGGGATAAATACCTCGTTGAGCGCTTCGCCCAGCACGCTCGGCTCGTCCGGCGGCCGTCCGGTAAAGGTCGACAGATAGACCGGCTTGCGGCGCATGGTGATGGCGCTGACCTTGAACACCGGGAACTTTTCGACCGAGTTATAGTAGCCGGTGTGGTCGCCATAGGGGCCTTCGTCGGCGTGCTCATCGAGCAGCACATGGCCTTCGAGCACGATCTCGGCCTCGGCGGGCACCATCAGGGGCACGGTCTTGGCCGCGACCAGCTCGGCCTTGGCCCCGCGCAGAAGGCCCGCGAACTGATATTCCGACAAGGTATCCGGTACCGGCGTTACCGCCGCTAGGATCGTGCCCGGATCGGCCCCCAGCACGGCACAGGCGGGCAGGGGCTCTCGCTTCCCGGCCTTCTTGTGGCGGGCATAGTGCTGGGCCCCGCCGCGATGGGCCAGCCAGCGCATGATGCAACGGTCCTTGTCAAGCACCTGCATGCGGTAGATGCCGAGGTTAAAGTCATCCTCGCGCGCCGAAGACGGCCCCTTGGTGACGATCAGCGGCCAGGTGATCAGCGGCGCCGGTTCCCCCGGCCAGCAGCTTTGCACCGGCAGCTTGGTCAGGTCGATCTGATCGCCGGTGAGGACCACTTCCTGGACAGGGGCCTTGCTGACGGTCTTGGGCCGCATGCCCATAACGGTCTTGGCCAGCGGCAGCAGCTCCAGCGCATCCTTAAAGCCGCGCGGCGGCTCGGGCTGGCGCAAAAAGGCCAGAAGCTCGCCCACTTCGCGCAACTCCGCCCCCGTGGTGCGGTCCTTGCCCTCAAGCGTGACCCCCATGGCCACCCGCTTGACCGTGCCAAACAGATTGATCAGCACCGGGATATCCGAAATCGTGCCATCGGGCATCACCGGCTGTTCGAACAGCACGGCCGGGCCACCTTCGGCCAACAGCCGCGTATGGATCTCGGTCATTTCGAGCACGGTCGAGACCGGCTCGCGAACCCGGACCAGCTCCCCCGTCGCTTCAAGACGGGCCATAAAATCACGCAAGGAGGCGTAGGCAGACATACTCGGGCTTTCGCGATGACGGGTCTAACAGGTTCAGGCTACATACGTTGCCAGATGCCTCGGCGCATCAGTCATTTCATCAAAGATCCACGCTTTCTGTCGCAGCAGAGGCCTTCGCCCAGAGCCTTATTCCAGTAAAACAGGATCTTACCGTTCACCTTCATACTGGGGTTGCCCCAGGACACGGTGTCCACGCATCCGGGGCGCTCAAGGGCTATGGCGCGCAAGTGGTCAAGCGTCAGCATGCGTCGTCCTAATAGGCGAGGGCCAATCCGTCTTTACGCATTTCGGAAGCGGCGGCATAGCCGCCTTCGGCCCGTTCGATCGCCTGATAGCCGCCAAAGGCCCCATTGGGCTCGCCCAGCGTCCAGCCCTTGGCCTTGAGACCGTCACGGGCCGTATGGGGCACGCCGCTTTCGAGGTGCAGGGTGCCCGTGCCCTTGCCCGCTTCGCCGGTCGGCTCGGGCGAGCCTTCGTGGATCCAGCGCGGGGCGTCGCCCGCTTCTTGCAGGTTCAGGCCATAGTCCACGCGGTTGATGATGATCTGGGCCTGACCTTGCGGCTGCATGCCGCCGCCCATGACGCCAAAGCTCATCCAAGGCAGGTCGTCTTTGGTGGCAAAGCCGGGGATAATGGTCTGGAACGGACGTTTGCGCGGCGCATAAAGATTGGGGTGCCCGTCTTTCAGACTGAACTGTTCGCCCCGGTTCTGGAACATAAAGCCGAGGCCATCGGGCACGAGGCCCGAGCCCATGCCGCGGAAATTCGACTGGATCAGGCTGATCATCATCCCGTCCGCGTCAGCACAGGTGAGGTAGGTGGTATCGCCATGGTGCGGCGCATCGGGCAGAGACGGTCGTTCCATCACCCGATCCGGACGGATCAAGGCGGCTTGTCGTTTAGCGTAATCCTTGGACAACAGGGTCTCGACTGGGATCTGGGTAAAGGCCGGATCGGAGAACCAGCGCGCCCGGTCCTCGAACGCCAGCCGCTTGGCTTCGGCCATCACATGCAGCGCCTCGGCGGACTGGAAGCCCATGGCCTTAAGGTCGAACTGCTCGACGATATTGAGGATTTGCAGCGTACTCAGGCCCTGACTATTGGGGCCGAGGCCCTGGACCTTGACCCCGCGATAGGTCGTCTCCAGCGGCGTGGTCCATTCGGCGCGGTGGGCCGCCAGATCCGCCCGGGTCATAAAGCCCCCGATGCGGCGGAAATAGCGCTCAATCGTTTCCGCAATCGGTCCGTCATAGAAGGCATCCCGGCCACCCTGACCGATCAGGCGATAGGTGCGGCCAAGGTCCGGATTGGCAAAGATCTCGCCCTCGCGTGCCGTGCGCCCGCTGGGGGCATAGGTGCGCTTGGCGTTGTCGAACTCTTCGACCCCGGCTTCGGGACGGCCGAGTGAGCGCATGTTGCGTTCAAGATAAAAGGCGATCGTTTGGGCGACGGGTGTGCCGCGTTCGGCCAAGGCCGCGACCGGCTCGAACAGACGCGCCCACGGCAATTTCCCGTAGCGCTGATGGAGGGTCCACCAAGCATCGACCGCGCCGGGCACGGTTACACTGATGGTGCCAAAACGGGGGATCAGACCGTTTTTGGCTCGCGCCCGCTGGGTTTCCAGCGACAGCCCCGCCGGCGAGCGGCCCGAGCCATTGAGCCCCACCACCTTGCGGGTTTTCGGATCCCATAGAAGGGCAAAGGCGTCCCCGCCGATGCCGCACCCGACCGGCTCCAGGAACCCGAGCGCCGCATTGGCGACAATGGCGGCATCCACCGCGGATCCCCCCGCGCGCAGGGTATCGAGCGCCATCAGTGTGGCGAGCGGGTGGGCGGTTGCGGCGGCGCCGTCGCGGCCCCACACCGGCGAGCGGCTGGCAAACGATGCACCCGTAATTCGGTCGCCGCCCCCGACCCCGGGCCAGCGCGTCGGATTGGCCACGGCCGCACCCGTTGCCGAAAGGCCGAGGGCCGCTGTGGTGAGGGATAGGGCATTCAGAAAATGGCGGCGGTCCATGGGCGGTCCTGATCCTGAGGGTTTCCGATGTTTTTGTTCTTATACGCGGGGCAGTGATCCCGGATTTCGCCGTTTTGGCAATGGCAATTTTGCCCGGCACAGCTTAGGTATGACTCATGGCGAAAACCCTCACCAAACCGCTGCTCATAATGGGCGGCACCAGCCTGATTGGTCGGCACCTGCTGGACCATCTGGAGGGGTCTGTGAGTGTGCCGGTCTTTACCCTCAGCCGCCGTAACAAGGCACAAGGCCGGGACGGGATTACGGGGGTGACGGGCGATCTGGCGCATCCCGAAAGTCTGAAAGCTCTGCCCGACCTCGGGGCCGTGATCTGTCTGACGCCTGTATGGCTGCTCACTGATGCGGTGCTGGAGGCGCTGGTGGCCCGGGGCATGACCCGGCTGATCGCATTTTCCTCGACCAGCCGCTTCACCAAGATCGACTCGCCGGTGGCCTCGGAGCGGGCGGTGGCCGAGTCTCTGGCGGCAGGTGAGGCCCGGGTGATGCGCTTGGCCGAGCGCGGCGTGGGCTGGACCCTTTTGCGCCCGACCCTGATCTACGACGAGGGGCATGACCAGAACGTCTCGCGCCTAGCGGGTCTGATCCGCCGGTTTGGAGTGATCCCGCTCGCGGGGGATGGCAATGGCCTGCGCCAGCCGGTCCATGCCGCTGATCTGGCTGAGGCGGCGCTGGCCGCGCTTCTGAGCCCCAAGGCGGTCAACCAAGCCTATCACCTGAGCGGCGGTGAGACCTTGACCTACCGCTCGATGGTCGAGCGGATCTTTGCCGCGCTCGGGCGGCGGCCCCGGATCGTTACCTTGCCGCCTACCGTCTGGCGCATTTTGTTGCTTCTGGCGCGACCTGTGCTCAAAGGGGCCACGGCGGGTATGGGCGCGCGCATGGCCGATGATCTGATCTTTGATCACGCCAAGGCGGCGCAGGATCTGCATTTTACCCCGCGCCGGTTCGAGCCCAAATTCTGAGATCTAGACGCGTTCCACATCGACCCCAATTGGGGCGAGGGCGAAGCGGGCCAGCTGGAAGTCCTTGATCGCAAACGGAATGCCGATGATCGTCAAAGCCTCGGTGATGGCGACGAGGAAATGCCCCAGCGCGATATACCAACCCGCCAGCACGAACCACAGCACGTTCAGCACACAGCCGACCGGCCCAGTGCCCAGATCCGCTTGGCCCCGGTCCTCGCGCTGGACCAGCCGCTTGCCGAACGGCCAGAAGGCAAACCCGGCAATCCGCCAGGCCGCGCCAGTATAGGGCAGGCCAATTACCGTCACCGCTAGCAGCAAGCCGCCCAACAGCCACAACAGGCCGGTCAGCCAGCCGCCCCAGATAAACCACAGGATATTGAGTAAGAGCCGGATCATGCGGTCCCCCATACGTCGACATTAAGCCCCATAGTGCGGCGTGACCGCCCGCCGGTATAGTGAAAACTTTGTTAAACCCGCTGCTGACAGGTTTTGGCAGGGGCTGTGTTATGACCGATCATCGCTTAACCGGTTCGGTGGAGGACCCCATGCTGACCCTCATTCACGCCCCCATGTCGCGCTCTAGCCGCTTTATCTGGCTGCTCGAAGAGCTTGATGTGCCCTATAAAATCCAGCCGGTGTCGATCCTGCGCATGGATGGATCGGGTGCCCAGGATCCGGCCAATCCGCACCCCGACAAGCGGGTGCCAGCCCTTCAGCACGGCGATGAATTGCTCACCGAGTCCCCCGCTATCGCGCTCTATTTGACGGATCTTTATCCCGAAAAAGGTCTGGGTCGCGCCGTAGGCGAGGCCGGGCGCGGGGCCTATCTCAATTGGCTGGCCTATACGACGGGCGAAATGGAGCCGGTGGTGTTTGGTCGCGCCATGGGGCAAAAGCCAACCCCGCGCCAGCAGCACTATGCCAACCAGATGGATGCCCGCCTGACCGCGGCGCTGGAAACCGGCCCTTATCTGATGGGCGCGCAATTCACCGCCGCCGATATCATGATCGCCAGCTTCTTCCAGTGGGCCCCCGACCACATGCCCAAAAGCGACGGGATTGCCGCCTGGATGCAACGCCTCAGCACCCGCCCGGCCCTCGCGCGCGCCATGGCCAAAGATAAAGGGTGATGGGGCTGCCTCCTTCATTCTTCTCCCTTAGAAAGGGGAGGAGAAACAGTGGGTTAGTGCTATTCTCCTCCCTGCTCTGCGGGGAGGTGGCCTGAAAGGCCGGAGGGGTGTCTTTCCTTCAAGCGCGGCTTAGTTCCCCTCCGTCACGCCTTCGGCGCGCCACCTCCCCTTGGAAAGGGGAGGAGAAAC